>NZ_JBLZWV010000038.1:0-90116 GCF_056098905.1 Pseudomonas sp. TSO6
GTCTCGACGGTCCTGCAAGGATCCTGGGACCGCTCTGCGGCCCAATCGCGACACAAGGCCGCTCCCACAGGGATTGCACAGGCCTGGCGATCACTGGTCGGCAGAAACCGGCTGCTTCAGCAGCAATACATAAGCCATCGCCGCCACCGCCGCCACCGCAGCACTGATCAGGAACGCCGAGGCGAACGACCCGGTCTGCTGGATGCTGAACCCGGTCACGATCGGTGCCACCGAGCCTGCCAGGTAGCCACCAAAGTTCTGGATCGAGCCAAACGAGGCCACCCGCTGGCTATCGACCACAGTGTTGGCAATCATCCAGGCAGTCGAGCTGGCCATATTCACGCTGAACAGCGCGCAGCACAGCAGCGCCACGCTGAGCATGAAGCCGCTGCCGAACGACAGCGGAACGGTAAATGCCGCCGCCGCGAACAACGCCGTCACCACTACCCGTTTGCGGCTACCCAACACGCTGGCGCCGTTCTTCACCAGGCGGTCGCAGATGCGGCCCGCGACAATGGTGCCCAACGCACCGAATACATAGGCCAGCGATACCACCCAGGCCGTCTGGTACAGGCTCAAGCCATGCTCACGTTCGAAGTAGCCCGGCAGCCAGGTAAGGTGCAGCCACAGCATGTAGATCACCCCCATGAAGCCCAGTACGGCGCCCCAGGTGCTCTTGTGGCGAAACAGCTCGGTCCAGGCCGCCAGTTGTGCCCGCAGGCTCGGCCTGGCGTTTGCCACCGGCTGTTTATGGGCCTGTGTCGCCAGCAGCCGCTCACGTTCCTCGGCAGGCAGCTCGGCCAGGTAGCGTGCCTTGCTTTTGTAGAAGGCAAACCAGCAGGCGGCGACCAGGATGCCGAATACCCCAGTAACAATGAACATGCCGCGCCAGCCCCAGGTGACCATCAGCAGGGTCAGCAACGGTGGCGCCAGGCATGGCCCGATGCAAGTCGACGACAGCACGATGCCCGTCGGCGTACCGCGCTTTTCGGCCTCGAACCACTCCGCCAGCGCTTTCGCTGCCGAGGGGAACATCGGTGCTTCGCCAATCCCCAGCACCACCCGCAACCCGATGAATGCGGAAAAGCTGTTGATCAGGCCGGAGGCTGTCTGCGCCACCGACCAACCCAGCAGCGCCGCCCCCAGCGAGATCTTGCTGCCCAGGCGGTCGATGATCATGCCCAGCGGCAGCTGCGAGAAGGCATACGCCAAGGAAAACGCCGACAGCAAAATGCCCATCTGTGACGGCGTGATGCCCATGTCGCGTTGGATCGACGTATTGGCGATCGACAGCGCACTGCGGTCGACGTAGTTGATGATGCCGATCACCAGCAACAGGCTGACGGTGATGACCTGGTACTTTTTGAACGGGTTCGAGCTCACGACCGCTTCCGGCGAGTGGCCGAGCTCGGCTTGCGCATACTTGGTATTCATGGGCGTTCACTTTTGTTGTTATTGATTGAACAGCGGATTGGCGCCTTACATCGACGCTTCAAGCAACCACTGGTAGTCCTCGGCAGACGCCTCACGCGGGTTGGTCCGATGGCTGTGATCGGCCAACGCGCCCTGGATTATGCGTGGGTACTGCTCTTCGCTGACACCCAGTTCGCGCAGGCCGGTCGGCAGGCCCAACGCGCGGGTCATGTCGCGAATGGCCTGTTCGATCTGGCTTTCGTTTGCCAGCCCCATCGCTTGGGCGATACGCGCCATCTTGTGCTCGTTCAGCACGGTTGCGGCCTTGCGGTTGAACGTGATGACAGCAGGCAGGAAAATTGCGTTGAGGGTGCCATGGTGCAGGCGCGGGTTGATCCCGCCCAACGCATGGCTAAGGCTGTGCACGCAGCCAAGCCCCTTCTGGAAGGCCAGTGCACCTTGCAGTGAAGCGCTCATCATGTTGATACGCCCATCGAGGTTCTGCGGGTCTCGGGTAGCGCTTTCGATAAAGCGCCATGCACGCCACAGGCCGTCCAGGGCGATGCCGTCGGCAGGTGGGTTGAATGCAGGTGCCATGAACGTTTCCAGGCAGTGGGCAATCGCATCCATGCCGGTGGCCGCGGTTAGTTGCGCCGGCAGGCCAAGGGTGAGCGCCGGGTCGCAAATGGCCGCCTTGGGCACCACATGGGGCGAGATCACGCCCACCTTGCGCCCGTCATCGAGAATCAGAATGGCGCCCCGCCCTACCTCGCTGCCGGTCCCGGCCGTGGTGGGTACGGCAATCACCGGCGCGGTTGCCGGCGTGATTCGTGCCAGGCCGCCTTCGATCACCGCAAAGCTTTTCAATGGCCCTTCGTGCCGGGCACACACCGCCACACCCTTGGCCAGGTCGATCGCCGAGCCGCCGCCAATGGCAATGATGCCGTCACAGCCGCATTCCTTGAACATGGCCACGGCTTCACGTACCGCGTTCTCGTTGGGGTTGGGTGGCGTACCGTCATAGATCGGCAGTTGGGCCGCGCTGTCGGCAAAGGTGTTCAACGCCGTATCGACGATACCGGCAGCGCGCACGCCGCGGTCGGTCACGATCAAAGGCCTGGTTATACCAATGCGCTCGCACTCGGCAGGCAAGAGGGCAATGGCGCCGATATCGAACTGGATCTGGGTGATGTAGTTGATCAGGGACATAAGGCTCAGCAGGCTCCTGGCATTGTTGTTATGGGCGGTTCATCCGCACTGGATGCGACACCGTGCAGCGCCAGTATAGGAATGCGCGCCTGGCCATGATATTGAGAACAATCCATAGCGGTATAACCAGAGCGCATACCCGATGACCCCATCACTGAACTCGATCATGTCCAGGCTGCATGCCCGCCACCTGCGCCTGCTCATCGAGCTGGACGAGCACCGCTCGCTGCTGGGTGCAGCAGGCAGCGTCGGGCTTACCCAGCCCGGCGCCAGCAAGGCGCTGCAAGAAATCGAAACCACCTTCGGCACGGTGCTGTTCAACCGCACCAACCGCGGGCTGGAGCCCACTGCCGCCGGGCACTGCGCCATCCGCTACGCGCGCGTGGTGCAAACCGATATTTCCAACCTGCGCCATGACCTGGATGCAATCCTGCGCGGTGTGGGCGGCCGGCTGGCGGTGGGCGCCATCATGGGCGCCGTGCCCTTGCTGATGCGGGCCGTATCACAGCTGGCCAGTATCCAGCCGCAGATGTCGTTCGAGATCATCGAAGACACCAGCCAGTCGCTGCTGGCACAGATCGAAAGCGGCCGGCTGGACATCGCCCTGTGCCGCACCAGCGTCAGCAATACGCCGCAGCTGTTTGCCAGCACGTTTGTCCAGGATGAGACCCTAGCGGTCATCGCCAATGTCGACCACCCGCTCAAACACGCCCAAACCGTCAGCCTTGCCGAATTGGCCGAAAGCCGCTGGATCGTATACCGGGCCAACATGCCGATGCGCGTGCAACTGGAGCGTGAATTCCACGACGCCGGGCTGCGCTTCCCGCTGCACCTGGTTGAAACCACCTCGATCCTGGCGACCTTGTCGCTGCTGCAGGACCGCCCCGACTTTGTGGCGTTGGTGTCGATTGACGTGGCCCGGCAATGCGCGATGAACCAGCAAGTGCGCATGCTGCCCCTGGCCATGGGCTCGGTCAGCGACCCCTACGAGCTGGTCACCCGCAAAGGCAGCCAGACGACGCCGGCCATGGACACACTCACCCAACTGCTGTTGCAAGGCGGACAGCACAACAACAGTTAGTTGCGTTTTCAGGCAGGAACAGCCCATCTCAGGCATCTAAAAGCCTGATTTTGCTGCGCCTGCTCAATCGCCTGGAAGCCCCCAGCGCCGGCCAGGTACTGATCGACGGCCAGGACATCGCCGGGCTGCACGGCAAGCCCTTGCACGCGCTGCGGCGCAAGGTGGCAATGATCTTCCAGCACTTCGACCTGCTGGCCAACAGCACCGTGGCCGAGAACATCGAGTTGCCGATGCGCATGGCCGGGGTGGCGCAGGCACAGCGCAGCGCCCGGGTCGAGGAACTGTCGCGCCTGGTCGGCCTGGCCGGCCGTGGCGGCGCTTACCCCGCACAACTGTCCGGT
The DNA here is from genome assembly GCF_056098905.1 of Pseudomonas sp. TSO6. Taxonomy (NCBI): domain Bacteria; kingdom Pseudomonadati; phylum Pseudomonadota; class Gammaproteobacteria; order Pseudomonadales; family Pseudomonadaceae; genus Pseudomonas; species Pseudomonas sp. TSO6. The sequence goes on from NZ_JBLZWV010000038.1 coordinate 4,045, forward strand.
GGCCAGAAGCAGCGCGTGGGCATTGCCCGGGCACTGGTGCTGGAGCCACAGATTCTATTGTGCGACGAAGCCACGTCGGCGCTGGACCCGGAAAGCACCCAGGCGATCCTCGACCTGCTGCGCAGCATCAACCAGCGGCTGGGCCTGACCATCGTCCTGATCACCCACGAAATGCCGGCAAGCGCTACCTGGACTTGCACTACACCGGCGGCAAAGGGCTGAAGCCCGACCTGGCGGCCATCGGTACCGCACTGGGCGATGGGGTGAGCCTGTTCTCGGGCTCGATCGCGCCGATCCAGGGGCGGTTCCTTGGGCAACTGCGCCTGGCCATTGCCAGTGCGACGCCGGATGACGAGCTGTTGCGCCAGGCCAAGCTGCTGGCAGACCGCGCCGAGTGGGTCTGAATCAAGCATTGACCTCAAGACATACACAACTCCAGGTAGGAGCAGCCTTGTGCTGCGAAGAGGTCATCACTGCCGAAGCATATCTATTGCCTTGCCGGCCTCTTCGCAGCACAAGGCTACCCCTACCCGGTAACGAGGCAGCCCGAGCGCAGGGCATTACGGCTACACCGGCAGCTCGGTGGTGAGCTTGATCTTTTCCATCGGCACTTCGGTCTTCACGTTCTGCACCACACTCAGGCTGGTCAAGTGCTTGATCTGGAAGCGTCGATAGGCTTCCAGGTCTGCCGCCACCACCCGCAACAGCAAGTCGCAATCGCCCGCCATCACATGGCACTCCACCACTTCAGGCAACTGCCGCACGGCCTCGACAAACTCGTCGGTGGTGTCCTGGTCCTGGCGCTTGAGCCACACCCGCACAAACAGGGTCAGGCCCAACGCTACCTTGGCCGGGTCAACCAGTGCCACGTAGCGCTCGATCACCCCAGCCTCCTCCAACAAGCGCACCCGACGCAGGCACGGCGAAGCAGATAACCCCACCTGCTTGGCCAGCTCCTGGTTCTGCAACCTGCCATCGCGCTGCAGCGCCCGCAGGATGCGCCGATCGATGGCATCGAGCTTGATTGGCATTGATAAACCTCTTTTTCGATATTGTCGGTAGCAGATGCCAAATGCTCTGCGCATCAGTGCAACTACGCAAGCCAATTCCAGCGCTCGATTGGAATAATTTACCTCCACTGGAGGTGACCATGAATACCCTTGAACTTGTACTGAACGATCCCCCTGCCACCGTGCCGCAAAGCGAACTGCGCCGCGGCGCCGTTGCCGCATTGCCGGCGCTGCTGGGGTTCATCCCTTTTGCCCTTGTCCTCGGCGCGCAGGTCGGGCCGCTGCTCGGCGACCTGCGCAGCTATGGCTTTGACATCGCCTGCGCCGCAGTCTTCCTGGTGCTGCTCAAGGGTATGTGGAGGGGCGTACACGCCGCCCTGGCCTGGCTGTTCAGCCTGATCACTGCCGCACTGTTCTACCTGCTGATTCCCGGTGGCTGGTACGTACTCGCGGGTACCGTGGCCGGCCTGGTGACCGCTTACCTGTGGGCCAAGCCATGCATGGCTGTGGACACCAACCTGACCCGTGCGCTGGGCTTTTTACTGCTGCGCAACGGCACCCTGGGACCGCAGCTGACCCAGGTACTGAACGCCGCGCCCGGCTGCGTGCTGATTGCCGTGATCGCACCCAAGTTCGTTTCCGGGCACCCGGCCGACCTGATTGCGCTGGGGCTTACGGTGTACGCAGCTACGCGGTTTTCCCTCTTGCCAGTGGTGGTGTTTGCCATCGTGATGACGGGGGTGCAGCGCCTGTTATTGCCGGCATGATCCGCTGCGGCACCTACACTCCATTGACCCAAATCAAGCCCTCGCGCCGGGTTCGCGCGACGATGGCTGCAAGCAAGGAATGACTCAAGCACCGCCAGGCGCACAGTGCACAACCCCCGAACACTGTGCGCGGCCTTGGACAAGGAGCCCCACATGAACCCGCTGAAACACGTACTGGTAGCCACCGACCTGTCCCCCCATGCCCGCAACGCAGCGGAGCGCGCTGCCTACCTGAGCAAAGCGCAGCAGGCCTCACTGGACCTGCTCTACGTTGCCAACCCGGCGCCCTTCGAACGCCTCAAGCAGTTGGTGGCGCCTGATGACGACCTGCTGAAGCGCGTGCTGGCTAGCGCCGCCGAGAAAACCCGCGCACTGGCAGCCCTGCTGTTCCAGCGCTATGACATTTCCGCGGGCGTGCAGGTTGCCAGCGGCTCGGTGATCACGGAAATCAACCGGGTGGTGCAGGACAAACACAGCGACCTGCTGGTGTGCGGCGCCAAGGGCCAGAGCGTGGCGCGGCGCCTGCTGCTGGGTTCGACCGTGCAGAAAATGCTCAACCACATGCCTTGCCCTTTGCTGGTGGTCAAGCCGGCCCCTCGTGACGCCTATCGCACCGTGCTGGTGCCCGTCGACTTCTCACCCGTTTCGCTGCGCGCCATCAAACTGGCCAAGGCCATTGCCCCACAGGCCGAAATCATTCTGCTGCATGTGTACGAAGCCCCGTTCGAAGGCAGCGTGCGCTTTGCCCATATCGACCACGACACGCTCACCCATTACCGCAATGTCATCCGCAAGGATGCAGCGGCGCAACTCGCTGCGTTGAGTGAGGCTGCCGGCATGGCCGACGCGCGGCAGATCCTGGTGCACGGTGACCCTGGCTGGCGCATTGCCGAGCAGGAACAGGAGCTGGAGTGCGACCTGATCGTAGTCGGCAAGCAGGGTGCCAGCGCGCTGGAGGAGCTGTTGGTTGGCAGCGTCACCAAGCATGTACTGAACGAATCGCAGTGTGATGTGCTGGTGGCCCCATAGGCTGCAGGAGGGCTGAGCACCGCTACTCCAGGTACTGCTGCAGTGCCCGCGTCAGCCCGTCGAATACCTGCACAACCCGCCTTACCCGGCGCAAATCATGGTGCATGGCAACCCAGATATCGACGCGGAAAGCCACTTCACCCGGCAGCACCTGCACCAGCCCGTGCTGCCTGGCCAACTGGTTGGCACATACGCCAATACCGAGCCCTGCCCTGAGCGCTGCAAACTGGGCCAGATGGCAGTCGGTGCGGACAACGCTGCTCGCCAGGCTGCAGGCAAGGCCCTGCTGCCCCAGAAACGCAAGCTCTGTCAGGTTTCGGTCTGGCCCAATCAGCGGGTAGCGGCCCAGGTCATCGAGACTGCGCGGGGTGCCTTTCGCAAGCAACGCTTCGGTTGCGTACAGCCCCACCCGCAGGTCCCCCACATGCCGCGTAACGACCGTCGCCTCGGTGGGCCGACGAATGCGCACTGCTACATCGGCCTCCTGCAACGCCAGGTCTTCCATGCGATTTGAAACGCTAAGCTCCAACGCCAACCCGGGGCTCGCTTCGCGCAGCGCTCGCAGCATTGGCGGCAGCACCTCGACACCCAGCAGCTGGCTGGCAGTGACCCGTACGGTGCCGCCGGCCTCACTGGCCTGGGCGGAAGCCGCGCGGGCGAAGGCTTCGGCGGCCAGCGCCATGGACTCGGCATGGGCGACCAGATCCCTGGCCGTGTCGGTCGGCATCAACCCTGCTGGCGAGCGGACAAACAGGCTGGTACCGACGCTGTGCTCCAACGCGTCGATCCGGCGCCGCGCCGTAGCCTGGGCGATCCCCAGCGCACGGGCGGCGGCAGAAAGGCTGCCGGTTCGAAGGACGGCGAGGAAAACCCGCTGGGTCTCCCACTGTAGTTGCGGGGCGTTCATACATTTCCTATGAGCAGGTAGGCAGCTTTGATCAGTTTCAATCAAGCAGGATCTGCCGCATCCTTTACCGAACCTGCTCCATCAATCAAGCGCCCCAGGCGTGAACAAGGAAGAAAACAACCATGCAACTTGCCGGTGAGTGCCGCTGCGGCGCTGTTACCTACCACTCCACAACCACGCTGCAGGCGGCGGTGTATGCCTGCCATTGCCAGCATTGCCAGGCATGGAGCGGCAGCAGCTTTGCCCTGCACGCCCTGCTACCAGAAGACGCGTTCACGCTGAACGGCCCCATGGTCGAATATCAGTACGAGCAGATGGGGCAGCAATCGCGGCACTACCTGTGCGCGACATGCCACACCCGCATCTACAACACCACCTCGGCCGCACCCGGGCTGTGGGTACTCAGGGCTGGCACACTGCATGAACGCGCTGCGCTGCAGCCTGTTGCGCATATCTGGATCAGGCACAAGCAACCTTGGCTGGCGTTGCCTGCCGGTATACCGGCCTGGGAAGAAAGCCCTACTGCTGAAGCATTCGCGGCTGCCTTAGGCGGGCATCGAACGTAAATTCGCTATAAAGTTTTATATACAGCGAACCTTGAAAGACCAGATAATGCCGTGATGTACGCCCAACTCGATGTGCCGACCACTGCCAACACTGAAGCTGACGCCACGCACGGCGCACTGCATCACGCCTTGGGCAACCCCGGTATCCGGCGCAAGAATCACAAGCTCATTCTGCAGGCGGCCAGCGAAGCGTTTGCCGTCACCGGCTTCACCGCCACCCATTCGCACGATATTGCCGAGCGCGCCGGGTTGCCCAAGGCCAATATCTATTACTACTTCCAGACAAAAGAGAATTTGTACGTGCAGGTGCTGATGAGCTTCATCGAGCCGCTGGTGAGGGCTTCGGCAGCATTGCGAAAAAACGACGACCCGATAGTGGGCCTGCGCGCCTATATCAAGGCCCGTATCCGCATCATTCGGGAGCACCCTTTCAGCGCCGCCGTGTTCAGCCAGGAGTTGCTCTCGGGCGGCAAACGCCTACCTGAGGTGTGCAAGAACATGCTGCAGGAGGAAGCCAGGCGCAACGTTGCCTGCCTGCGCAACTGGATCGAGGATGGCCGGTTGGCGCCCTGTGACCCCGAACACCTGATGATTTTCATCTGGTCGGCAACGCGCACCTATACCAATCTTGCCTGGCAAATGTCGCAGCTCAGAGGTGTGGCTGTACCCGACAAGCTGGACTTTGATCGCGCCACCCGTACGGTCACCCAGATGGTGCTGGGCGGTGTCGTACCGGTAAAGCAAACGGCTGTGACACCGCGCTGAAACTTGGCTTCGTGGCCCCGCAACGCAATACTTTCCGCTCTAAACCAGGCGTTTCATCGATTGCGCTGATGATGACTATCAAGCGGCCTGCCTGTCGGCCTGGCGACGCCATCCCTATAATCGCCTGCAAATCCCTCCGCTCCTGCGCCTGCTACAGGCGACATCCCTCATGGAACCGACCCCCATGCCAAGCAACCGCCAGGCCCCTCGCGGCCTTCCCGAACATAATCAACAAAGTGTCACGCAGCAATGGCTGGCAATCCTCTCGGTCGCCGTGGGTGCCTTCGCCCTGGTCACCAGCGAGTTCCTCCCGGTGGGGGTACTCAACGATGTGGCCAGTGACCTTGGCATCAGTGCAGGCCTTGCCGGCCTGATGGTGACGCTGCCCGGTATCATGGCCGCGCTGGCCGCGCCGTTGATTTCCGTGGGGGTCGGCGCGATGGACCGGCGCTACCTGCTGATCGGCCTGACGCTGATCATGATCATCGCCAACACCATCGTGGCCTACGCCGTCGACTTCAACCTGCTGTTGGTCGGCCGCGTGCTGCTGGGTGTCAGTATCGGTGGCTTCTGGGCGACCGCCATCGCCCTCAGCGGCCGCCTGGCCCCAGACGGCATGGGCGTGGCCAAGGCCAACTCGATCATCATGGCCGGCGTAACCCTGGCGACCGTAGTGGGCGTGCCCGTGGGCACCTGGCTGAGCGGCCTGATGGGCTGGCGCATGACTTTCCTGGTCACCGCCGTGGTGGGCATACCGGTGCTGCTGGCGCAGGTATTCCTGCTGCCGCGGCTGCTGCCGGAAAAGGCTATTCGCATCAGCGACCTGCCAGCCTTGTTCATCAACCCGCAAGCGCGGGTCGGTTTGATCGCCGTGCTGCTGATCGGCCTGGCGCACTTTGCCGCGTACACCTATGTTGCCCCGTTCTTCAAACAGAATGCCGGCTTTGACGGGCCTACGATTGGCTCGCTGTTGCTGCTGTATGGCGTAGCCGGGTTCATGGGTAACATTTTTGCGGGCTACGCTGCCAACCGCAGCGTGCGGCATACGCTGATGCTGGTCGCGCTAATGATTGCTGTCAGCACCGCCCTGTTCCCGCACTTCGCCACCGGCATGACGGGCGCCGCCATGCTGATCGCGCTGTGGGGCTTCGCCTTCGGTGCGTTCCCGGCCTGCGCCAATATCTGGATGTTTGTGGTGGCGCCCAAGGATGTTGAACGTGGCATGCCGCTGTTCGTGGCCATGTTCCAGGTGATCATTGCGCTGGGCTCGTTCTTCGGCGGCCAGGTGGTCGATCATATGGGCACCGCAGTGCTGTTGAGCCTGGCTACCGCGTTGGTGGGCTGTGGTTTTGTCACCGTGCTGGTGCTGGGGCGCAACGTCAGCAATAACCTTGCTGCTCAGCCGGGCTGAGCAGCTGCCCAAAGCGACTGCGAAAAGCTTGAGCTGTCGGCACCGAGGCGCCTGCTTCGCGGGCCCCTCTCACAAGTACAGCGCCGGCTTCGGGCCGCGCTGTACTTGTGGCAGCAACTGTCTTGCACAATTCTTGACCGCTGGCGCAATCACTGCGGGAGCGGGCTTGCCCCAAGTACAAACCGCAGACATCGTTTACATTTCAAACCCTGAACCGCCCCACCAATGCCGTCATCTCGCCCACCAGCCCCGACAGCGCCTTGCTCGCCTCGCTGGTCTGCTGCGCTCCCGTCGCCGAGTTGATCGACAGCTCGCGAATGTTCAGCAGGTTGCGGTCCACTTCCCGCGCCACTTGAGCTTGCTCTTCGGCCGCACTGGCGATGACCAGGTTGCGCTCGTTGATTTCGCCAATCGCACTGTAGATACCTTCCAGCACCTGCCCCGAGGCCAGGGTCACGTCCAGTGTCGACTGCGCTCGGTTGGTGCTGGCCTGCATCGAAGCCACCGCCGCTTCGGTGCCCGCCTGCACGCGGCCGATCATCTGTTCGATTTCCTGGGTCGATTGTTGCGTGCGATAGGCCAGCGTACGCACCTCATCCGCCACCACCGCAAAGCCCCGCCCGGCCTCACCGGCACGGGCCGCCTCGATGGCAGCATTGAGCGCCAGCAGGTTGGTTTGCTCGGACACCGAGCGGATCACTTCCAGTACCTTGCCGATATCCCGTACCTGCCCCACCAGTTGCTCCAGGTGCGCACTGCTGGTCTGGATCTCGCGGGTCATGGCCTCGGTGCCATCGATGTTGTCGCTGACTTGCTGGCGGCTTTGTGCGGCCAGCTGGTTGGACTCGCTGGTGGTCTGCGAAGTGGTGATGGCGTTGCGCGCAACCTCCTCCACGGCTGTGGTCATTTCGGTCACAGCGGTAGCTGCCTGTTCCAGTTCTTGCCCCTGCTGACGCAGGTTGCTGGCGCTTTCCTCGGTGACAGCGTTCAACGCAGTGGCGGCTGCGTCCAGCTGCCGGGCACAGTGGTTGATCTGCCCCAGGGTGTCGCGCTGGCTCTGCTGCATGCGCTGCAGCTCATGGAACAGCTGGCCGATCTCGTTGTTGCCCTGCCCTTGCACCGGCACGCTCAGGTCGCCACCGGCAATGCGCTGGAAATGCCGACCGGCTTCACGCAGCGGGTGCAGCACACGCTGGGCAATGAAGGCCCAGCACAGTGCAGCCAGCAGCAAGGTCACCGCCAGCAGCCCCAGGCTCAGCAATTGCGCACGCGCCAGGCGCCGGTCGGACTCCAGCATGATCTGCTGGCCACGTTCGTTCAGTGCGCCAACCAGCTGCTGGCGTAGCGCTTGCAGCCGGCCCATGGCATTGCCGGCATCGCTGTTGACCTTGAAGTACTGCTCGAGCGAGCGCTGGCGGGTCGCCTCACGCTGCCCGGCCACCGCCCTGGCGTATTCGGCAAAGGTAGCCTGCAGCTCGGTTGCCAACGTGCGCAGGGCTGGCTCGCGGGCGTTTTCGACAAATTCATCGACCAGCTTCTGGCTCTTGTCGTTCAGCTCGACCGACAGCGCCATGCGCTTGCCTGCACTCTCCTCATGGCCCCCCAACTGCTCGATGAAGCCCGAGGACACATTGGCGCTGGAACGAATTGCCATCAACAACGCATTGTTCAACCGGTCGGACTGGTGTGCGGTCTGGTCCAGCTCGGTGATCTGCTGGTCGCTGCCCACTGCTGCCCACCAGGCACTGACAGTGGAAAACAGCAGGGTCAGGCTGAAAAGCGACAGCACCCAGAACATTCCGGTACGTATTTTCAGGTTGGCAAGCATGCGGGCAGTACTCCTTGTTGGCACCACTTCTGGTCGAAATTCGACGGTGGGTGTGCTGCTATCGGAGGTGCCGGCGCAGGCTTGAGGCGCAGGGAGTCGGTTATGGGCGGTAACCGAACAGATGTTGCCGGCAGAGGCCGGGAGTTGAAGATCGCGCTATTCAGGGGGGGAACTTCAACCCTTGCCAACGGTCGATAGCGTCCCCTCGCCCCCTATCGGCAAAGGGCTTGCCAACGACCTGCCGAGTTTACTGCCAATGCCCAGCACTTCTGTTCTGTCAGCCTTGCTCCTGTTGTTCAGCGTCGCGGCATCAGCCTATGCACAGGCTGGCGAGCGCTCGGCGCCTGCACGCAGCAACAATGCCTCGACCGTGCTGATCGAGACGGCTTCGCAGCAGTATGCCGACGGCCAGCTCGACCAGGCGGCGGCCACCCTGGAGCGAGCGCTGCACATACAGCCGAACAACCCGGCAACCTTGCACTACCTGGGCGTTCTTCGCCTGCAGCAAGGGCAGTATGAGCAGGCAGAAACCCTCGCGTTGCGCTCCAACCTGCGTGTAGGCGCAAACCGCGCCCTGCGCAATCGCAACCTGCAGCTGATAGAGGCCGCGCACAGCGCCCAGCACTCAGGCATGCTGCCAACAGCTGCACACTGACGGCCGGTCAGACGCTGCGACTTACTTGCCCCAAGGCCAACTTCAGCGATCGAGGAAGCCGACTACCGCCTCCGCGAAGGCCTGCGGTTGGTCCAGCATCACAAAGTGGAAGCTGCCATCAATACGTTTGAAGCTGATGTTTCGCGTCCCTGCGTAGGCGTTTGCGAAGGTTGCATCGACGCTGGCAGCGGGTATGCCATACAAGGGGTCATAGGCATAGACGACCTGCACCGGCGACTGGATGCTGCCAAGCTCCGGGCGCAGGTCGGTGGTCATCAGTTCATAGGTGGCATCGGCTACCGCCCTGCGGTCCGAGCGCAGCGCGGCTTCGACCAGTGCCGGCCTGGCCGCAGTGGTCTTGGCCAGCCGGTCGATGGCTGTGCGCTGCATGGCTTCGGCCTGCGCTGCCGGGGCCAGCAGCATCCCATCACGGAATGCCGCAGCCTGCGGTGCAGCCGTTTCGGCAGTTGCCGTGGGGTCGATCAATAACGTGTAAAACGGCAGCGCATCGACAACCATCAGCCGCCCTACCTCCTCGGGGTGGCGTGCGCCAAGCATCAGCGCCACCTCACCGCCCAGCGAATGGCCAATGACGGCCGGCGCCTCAAGGCGCTGGCTGCGGATATAGCCTGCAACCGCCTCGGCCACCGGCGCGGCAACGCGCCCGTCCACAGCGGGCACGGCAGGCAAACCGGCAAAGCCTGCAACCTGCACCAGATGCAGACGATGCTGCTGGCGCAGTGTGCTGGCCAGCCCCGCCCACACCTCACGGGATGAAGCCAGCCCGGGGATCAGGATGACGTCTGGCCCGGTACCCTCGACCGTTACCGAAATACGTTCGCCAGCCATAGGTACTGGCTGGCTTGGCGCGGCCAATACCGAGCCCAGTGCCAAGCTGGTGCCGATTGCTGCAAGCAGGGTGCGTATGCGCATGGTCGCCATTCCTTTGACTTCGACGGAGAAAAGCCCGCCACTATAAGGGGCATGGCAGCCCATGGGAAAACTATCGTTTGCAACCCGCTGCGCTGCACCGTTAAAGTCGGGGCCTGGGCGCCGGCTGCGCCTGCGGTCCGCGCGAAGGGGTTGCCCGAGCCACGCGTCACTACATTCCCATACCAGCTCCCGGCTTGTCGGCGGACCGAGCCCCTAAGGAGTTGGCATGCCCGCCATAAATGCTTCACGCCACCACGGCTTGCTCGACCTGCCTGCCCTGCGCAAACGCGCCAAGCGCTTGCTGACCCAACTGAAAAACCACCAAGCCGACGACGCCCGCGAGCAATTGCGCACGCTTGGCCTGCCCGGCCCCGACTACCGGCTTGCCGACACCCAATGGCTGGTGGCCCGCGAGGCCGGCTTTGCCAGCTGGCCAAGGCTCAAGGCCCATGCCGATGCCGTGGCGTTCGCAGCACGCCACCCCGGTTTTTCTGCCGATGACGAGGCTAACGTGCAGCACTGGCGCTGCGGCAACGACATCGCCCACAGCTTGCGCACCGCCGGGTTTGCCGGCGCTTTCCAGATGTTCGACGACCCCATGGTCATGGGCCCTGTACCGGCGCTGCCCGACGAGCAGTACTGGCAGGTGCGCAGCGCCTACGTGCAACAGGCGTTCAAGCTGAGCCCCTTGGACCTGGAACAGCGCCAGGCGGCGCAGCGTAGCGCACTGGCCGGGCTGAACCGCGACAGCGAAATTGTGCTGTGGTGCGAGGCCGACGCTTACGACCAGCTGTTCCTGATTCGCGTGCTCGCCAGCCTGCCCGGCCTGCCGCGTCGGCTTGAGCTGATCGAAATTGACCAGGTGCCCGGTATCGAGCGTTTCATCGGCATCGGGCAACTGGCCCCCGACCTGTTGGCCTGGCTGTGGCCGCAACGTCGCGCACTGGGTGAGGATGCACTGGCCCTGGCCCGCGAGGCATGGGCGGCCTACACCGCACCCAATCCAAAGACCTGGGCAGGCCTCGCTGACCACACGCACCCGGCCTTGCCGTTGCTCGGCGGGGCATTGGCGCGCCAGCTACAGGAGCTGCCGGGGGCACAGGATGGATTGAGCCTTACCGAACGCCTGCTGCTGCGCGTGTTGGCTTCACGCGGCGAGCTACCGGCCGGGCGCGTTTTTGGCCAGTTGATGATGCAGGATGACCCGCTGCCTTACCTAGGTGACCAGATGTTCCATGTGCTGTTGCAGCCGTTGATCCACGCGCCCCAACCGCTGCTGCTGGAAGGCCCGGGAGAGGCCTGGGCGCAGCGACCGCTCCGGCTGACCCCGCTTGCCGAGCAAGTGCTTGAAGGCAAGGCTCACTGGCTTGATCACAACCCTGCACAGCGTTGGGTTGGCGGGGTGCTGGTGGATGCGGCTGACAGGCCTTGGGTAGTGACCGACCAAGGCGAGGTGTGGCAACGCCGATAACCTGCTCAACCCCAGGGCCGCTGTGCGGCCCATCGCCGGCAAGCCAGCTCCCACCTGGACCGCATTGACCTCAGGTCTTGTATTACTCCTGTGGGAGCTCGCTTGCCGGCGATGAGGCCAGTCCAGGCGGCACCAGACATTTGAATCACCGTGGCCGTGAAATCACCTTTCTGCTGCCTGCGCCAGGCGCTGTACGGCCCATCGCCGGCAAGCCAGCTCCCACCTGGACCGCATTGACCTCAGGTCTTGTATCACTCCTGTGGGAGCTGGCTTGCCGGCGATGAGGCCAGTCCAGGCGGCACCAGACAATTGAATCACCGCGGTCGCGAAATCACCTTTCTGCTGCCTGCGCCAGGCGCTGGGTGGCCTGCCGGATCTCATCCACATCCAGCGAAGCAAAGCCCAGGCGCAAGGCATTCTCGGTATGACCAAACGGCGAGAACTGGCGACCGCTGCGCACCACCAGGTCCAGCGCCAGTGCCTTGTCGACCAACTGGTCCACATTGATCGTGTCGGCAAACCGCACCCACAGCGCCAGCCCACCTTCCGGCTCCTGCACGGTAATCTGCTCGCCGAACGCCTCGTGCAGGCACGCCAACAGGGTCTGCCGACGCCGACGGTACTCGCGGTTGACCCGGCGCAAGTGCTTCTTCAGCTCGCCATCGTTGATCAAGTCCGCCAGCATCCGCTGCATGACCGCATCGCCCTGCCCCAGGGTCAGCGTCGCCCTGCGCTCCAGCACTGCTGTTACCTCCACCGGCGCGACGATATAGCTGCAACGGAACGTGCTGCCCAAGGGCTTGGACAGTGTGCCGATGTAAATCACATGCCGCTGCTGGCGATCGCTGGCCAAAGGCAGATAGGGCCGCCCGGAAAAGTGGTATTCGTAGTCGTAGTCTTCCTCGACCACGCAGAAGTCGTGCAGCCGCGCCAGCTCCAGTAACTGCTGCCGGCGCCCGGCTGGCAAGCTGACCGTGGTCGGAAACTGGTGATGGGGCGTCAGATACATCATCCGCACCTTGTGCTGCCGGCACAGGGCATCGATCTGGTCCACCCGGCAACCCTCATGGTCCAGGTCCACGGTCACCAGTCGGGCCCCCAACTGGCGGAAAATCTCCCACGCCGGCGGATAACTCAGGCGCTCGACCAGCACCGCATCCCCCGGTTTGAGCAACACGCTGGCCAACAGGGTCAGCGACATCTGCACACCCTGGGTCAGGCAGATATGCTCGGCGCCAACGTTCAGGCTGCGGTTGTGCCTGAGCATGTCGGCCAAGGCGGCGCGCAGGTAGAGGCTGCTGCAATCACTGCCGTGGCGCACGCTGTTGCTGGCAAAGCTGTTGCGCAGGGCATTGCGGTAATAGCGATGCAGAACAGCCTGGGGCAGCAGGCGATGGTCACAGGCACCATTGTCGAAGAACAAGGCCTCTGGCCGCCCCTGCTGCGCTGCAGCCCGTTCGTTTGCCTCGAAATAGGCAACGGCGGGCTCCTCTGGCAGCGCCAAGGCGAAGGAGCGCGAGGCGGCGGGCGCCGTGATTGTGCCAGTCGCCAGCTGCTGGCTGACGAAGGTGCCCCGGCGCTGCACGCTCTGCAGCCAGCCTTTGGTTTCGGCTTCCTCATAGGCAAGGATCACCGTCTTGCGGTTGACGTTCAGCAGTTGCGCCATCTCCCGCGTGCCCGGCAACGGCGTGCCAGGGCGCAGGCGGCCCTCGCTGATCGCGGCCACCAGGCCCTCGACGATCTGCCGGTACGAAGCCTGCGCCCCATCGAGCCTGAGCAGTGGCTGCCATTTGCGAAGCTGGACCATGTGAATTATCCAAAACTGGAGGTTCTGCTGGTCCTGGACTATAGCAACAATCGAACCTTCAATTGCCCCGAGGTGTTCATGCAAAACCGCCACGTCATCGAATTGTCGCCCTCGGGCAAAACCTTCGAAGCCAGCCACGAGCTGCTGCTCGACGCCATGCTCGCCAGCGGCCTGCCGGTACCGTTCTCCTGCCGCCGCGGCGCCTGCGGGTCCTGCAAGGTCAAGGTAGTGTCGGGGCAGTATCAGGACAAGCAGCGAGATGCGGACACCCCCGCGCCCTGCTACCCCCTGGCCGCCGACGAGATGCTGCTGTGCCAGAGCCACGCTTGCAGCGACATGCGCCTGGAGATCCCCGGCTGGTCCCTGGATGCCCCGTCGCTGGCGTTCCACGCGCAGGTTCACAGCAAGCGCGAACTGAGTGCAGATATCGTCGAACTGGTGCTGCACCCTGCTCAACCACTGGAAGTGCGGGCTGGCCAGTACGTAAGGTTCCGGCTCGACAACGGTGACAGCCGCTGTTTCTCCGTCGCCAACCTGCCCGCTCAGGACCAGGGGCAACTGGTGTTTCACATCCGTAAGGTCAGCGGCGGCGTGTTCACCGAAGGCCTGCTGCCCACCCTGCAAGCCGGTGCCGTACTTAAGCTTGAAGGGCCGGTCGGCGCCTGTACCTGGCAGCACGAAGGGCAACGCCCGCTGGTGCTGTTCGCCACCGGCACAGGTTACGCCGGTATCAAGCCATTACTGCTGACGGCCCTGGCCCACGCTGTCGAGGTCACGCTGTACTGGGGTGGATCATCGACGGCGGACTTCTATGACCGCGCGTTTCTCGAACAGGCCAGCCATGAACACCCCAACTTTCGCTGGCACCCGGTGCTCTCGGCTGAGGCACGGGTGCAGCAGGTGGCGTTGGGCCAGGCGCATCAGTGGGCCGACACCCAGGTCTATGCCTGCGGCAATGCCGCCATGATCAGCCAGGCCCGCGAACTGTGCCTTGCCGCCGGCGTACAACCCCACCGATTTGTCGCGGAGGCCTTTGTCGCCAGCGGCGCACTGGCACCCCAGGCTGCAACCGCCAACACCCTGCACCCAGAGCTGGAAAAGGTCGGCCCACGCTACTCGCTGGATGGCATGCTCGCTGCCCGCGAGCAGTCAGTGCGGTCGGTGGCCGCGATCGCCAGCCAACTGCGCGTCGGCATGACCACCGCCCAGGCACTGGAGATGGCTGCGCAAACCTTGCAGGCAATGGGCGCGTCTCACACCTGGCACCCCACTTACATCCGCTTCGGCGACGACACCGTGCGTACACCGCGGCAAGGCATCGACCCGCATCGTGTATTACGTACTACAGACATTGTCGTCGTCGACGTCGGCCCGGTATGGGATGGCTACGAAGGCGACTATGGCGACACCTTCGTGTTTGGCCAGCACGACCTGCACCACGCCTGCGTCAAGGCACTGCACGAGGTGTTCGACGAAACGCGCGAGGCCTGGGGCCATGGTTTGACCGGACGCGAGCTGTATGACTTCGCCGAACGCAGTGCCCAGGCCAAGGGGTGGCAGCTGGAACGCAACCTGGCCGGGCATCGCGTCGCCGACTTTCCGCATGTGCTGTATGGCCAGGACAAGCTGGCCGAGGTGGAAATCGTCCCGAGCGAGGTGGTGTGGGTACTGGAAATACAGTTGTGCCACCCCACCGAACCGATCGGGGCGTTTTTCGAAGACATTTTGATTGCTGAAGGCAAGCAGACCATGGCAAGGGTCGCTTGACCGACCCTGCAAAACCGGGCGCATGTCGATCAATCCAGGTTTACAGGCCGGGGCCGGTGTTCTTGCAAAACCGTCTGTTCCACCTGCTGCTCGAACCACTTCAGCACGGCTTGGCAGGCGGGGTGGGCAACGCCGCTGTCCCTTAGCCACAGGGCATACACCCCGCCAGTCTTCAGCGCCTCGCCGAAGGGCACCACCAGGTCGCCGCGCACCAAGGCATCGTGGGCCAGCATGCGGTCAGTCATGGCGATGCCCATGCCGCGGCCTGCCGCGTCCAGCGCCAGGTCGTCCAGATTGAACAACAGCTCTTGGTACTTGTGCTCGGCCGGGGCCTGCTGGGCCTTGAGCCACAGGTTCCATTCGTAGCGCGAAGTGGAGCCGTGGATCAGCGCATGGTCGACAAGCTCCGCCGCGCACTTGGGCGGGGCGCGGCCGTCGCCCAGCACGGGCGCACAGACTGGGATGAGGTACTCGTCGAACAGCGGCGTCAACGGGCGTTCGTCCAGGCCGCCTGGTAGGTAAAGCACATATGCGTCGCAGTCGCCGCCGGTGTCTACCAGGTCGCCGCCGACCGTTTCAATCGACAAGGTCAGGCCTGGGTTGAGCGCATAGAACGAGGTCAGCCGCGGCAGCAGCCAGCGTACCGCCAGCGACACGAACATGCGCACGCGAAATGGGCGGTCCAGTGGCGTCGGCGCCAGCTTTTCCTCCAGCGTGCGCAGGGTTTGCAGCATGCCCTTTGCCACCCCGTACACCTCATGCCCATGGGCGGTCAGCGCGACCTTGCGGCTGGTGCGGTCGAACAACGTTGTGTGGAAATGCTCCTCAAGTTGCTGGATCTGCCGGCTGATGGCGCTCTGGGTCAGGTGCAACTGGCGTGCAGCCTCGGTGAAGTTGCTGGTGTCGGCTACCCGGACCAGGGCCTGCAACGCCTGGAACGATGGCACACGAAGGTTTTTATCCATGCAAATTCCGAATGGATGAATGAATTATTAGCGTTAGAAATTGCGCTTTGACCCTCGTAAATTGGAGCCAAGACGCGCTTTCGCGGGCAATAGCCAATAACGCCTGTGCATCGATACTGAAGGAGTGACACGCAATGAACAACCACTGTGGCTGGATTGCGCTGGCCGGTGAATTGCCGCAGCGGCCGAGCCTGCAAGGCATTCATAAGGCCGATTGGCTGATCATCGGCGGTGGCATAACCGGCCTGTCCGCAGCCCATGCCCTGGCCCGCCGTTTTCCGTCGCAGCGGATCGTACTGCTGGAGCGCCAGCGGGTCGCCCAGGGCGCTTCGGCACGCAACTCTGGGTTTGTGGTCAGCCACGAGCTGCCAGGTGCTGGCGAACTGATCGGTACACCTGGCTTTTCCGGCTACCAAGTCGCATCGCGCATCGGTGTCGCAGCGGGTAATGAAGTGCGCCAGCAAATCCAGGCGCTGGCTATCGACTGCGAGCTCAGCGACCACGGCTACCACTTCGCGGTACACGAGCCTGCCCATTTGCAGCAGGCCGAGCAGGCACTGGAAACCCTGCGTGCCGTGGGTGCCCAGGCAAGCTACCACGAGGGAGAAGCGCTGCAACGGCGCCTCGGGACCGCGTTCTATTCACGCGCGATCCATTGTGCGGGCGGCAACGGCCTGATGCAGCCGGCGCGCTACGTCAAAGGGCTGGCCGACGGCCTGCCAGAGCAGGTGAAAGTGTTCGAGCAAAGCGCTGTGACCGACTTGCGCCGTCGTCCTGGCAAGGGCTGGACTGCCCGCACCGAGGCTGGCGAGGTCGAGGCCCGGCAAGTACTGGCCTGTGTCGGTGCGTTCCTGCCCAGGGTCGGGCTCAAGCGCAGCGGCACTTTCCCGCTGGAGCTGAGCGCAAGCATCACCCGCCCGTTGACCGGGGCGCACTGGCAGCAGCTGTTTAACGACCAGGGCTGGGGCGTGCTGTCTACCCTGCCGGGCGGCTGCACCCTGCGCCTGCTGCCGGGGCGCCGCCTGCTGATTCGCAACACCGTGGAATACCGTCAGCACGACATCGACAACCGTGGCCTGGCAGTACGCCAGGGTGCACACCTGCAGGGTTTGCAAAAGCGCTTCCCCGGCATCACCGCGCAGGATCTGCAATACACCTGGACCGGCCACCTCAGCGGCACCCGCACAGGCGAGCCGTATTTTGCCCGGGTCGCCGACGGCCTGCATGCCGTGGCCGGCTGCAATGGGTCCGGCGTTGCCCGCGGCGCCTTGTGGGGCCGCTTGCTGGTCGAAATGGCACTCGGCATCGACTCGCCGTTGCTCGGCGACGTGCTGGCTCAGGCCAGCCCTGGCTACCTGCCACCCAGACCGTTCTTCGACCTGGGCGCCAAGGTGCGCATGGCCTGGGAAGTACGCCGCGCGCGGCTGGAACGCTGACATTCAAACTACCTCGCAAACAAGAACAAGAGAGCTATCCCATGATCAAGCACACTTGCGTGGCCCTGTTGTCCTCAGCATTGCTGGCCGCGGCAGTGCAGGCCGAAGAGCGGGTCAACATTGCCAACTGGAGCGGCTACATTGCCGACGACACCCTGGCCGAGTTCACCCGGCGCACGGGTGTCCAGACCACCTACGACCTGATCGATAGCAATGAAACCACCGAAGCCAAGCTGATGACCGGCAACAGTGGCTACGACTTGGTGAGCCCGTCCAACCACTTCCTGCCGCGGCTGATCAAGGCGGGTGCCATCGAGGAGCTGGACCGTAGCAAGCTGCCTGGCTGGCACAACCTCGACCCGAAGCTGATGAAGATCCTGGAGACAAGCGACCCGGGCAACCGCTATGCGATCCCGTATATGTGGGTTACCACCGGCATCGGCTACAACGCCGACAAGATCAAGGCCATCTTCGGCAGCACCGAGGTGACGCAATCCTGGAGCCTGCTGTTCAAGCCGGAGAACATCCAGAAGCTGAGCCAGTGCGGCGTGGCGTTCCTCGACAACCCGACGCAGATCATCTCGATCACGCTCAGGACCCTGGGCCTGGACCCGCACAGCGAAAAGCCAGAGGACCTGAAAAAGGCCGAAGCGGCACTGCTGGCGGTGCGGCCCTACATCAGCTATTTCCATCAGTCCAAGTACGTCAGCGACCTGGCCAATGGCAACATCTGCGTAGCGATCGGCTTCAGCGGCGATGTGCTGCAGGCCATGGGCAGCGCGCAGCAGGCGGGCAACGGGGTGAACCTGGGCTACAGCATTCCGCACGAGGGCTCGACCGTGGCGGTGGACATGGTGGTAATGCCCAAGGGCGCACCGCATCGGGAGAATGGGTATGCGTACCTGAACTACCTGCTGGAGCCGAAGGTGATCGCCAGTATCAGTAATACGGTGAAGTACCCCAACGGCAATGCGGCGGCGCTGGAATACATCACGCCTGAGCTGCGCAACAACCCGGCGGTCTACCCGCCCGAATCGGTCCTCGATACGCTGTTCCCGATCAAGACCTTGTCGCCGGCAGGGATGCGCTCGAGTACCCGGCTGTGGACACGAGTGACTAGCGGGAAGTGATGTAACGAGCAAAATTCGTCCAGCCCCTCCATGGTGTGCCACAGCGACGCGTTGGACATCGGCGATACAGCCCGTGCGCAGGCCAAGGCGGGTCTGTTCGCTACCGTACAGACGCTGCCCGGGCGATCGCAGCAGACTGAATGCTGAAAGGCCAGATCGGTAACCCGGCATACCATGGACAATCCTTGGCTTCTCGCACGCAGCTACCTTCGGCGCCTGTACGCCCATGCGGGGCGCTGGCGCTCGCCCCGGCACACCTTCACCTATGAAAGCCTGCTGCGCTCGGAGCTGTACAACGCTGACCAGATGGCCGAGCACGGTCTGCGGCTGGCCCATCAGCACCGTTTGAGCCAGCGGCCAGCCAACGACGCCCTGCTTGACCGCCTGGCCGACAACGAACGCATGCTCTCTGCAAGCTGCACCGCCCTCGCCGCCGCCCTGCCCGGCCCCCGCCCGGCGCTACCCGCCGCGCAGTGGCTGCTCGACAACTTTTACCTGGTCGAAACCCATATCCGCATTGCCAAGCACGACCTGCCGGCCAACTACAGCCTGCAGCTGCCGCAGCTGGACAACGGCGCCTCCACCGGCCTGCCGCGTGTCTACGACATTGCCCTGGAGACCATTTCCCACGGTGACGGGCGGATCGACGCTGAGAGCTTCAGCCGTTTCGTCGAGGCTTATCAGCAGGCCTGCACCCTGACCCTGGGCGAGCTCTGGGCCATCCCGATCATGCTGCGCCTGGCCCTGATAGAAAACTTGCGCCGTGTAGCGGCGCGGGTCATGGCCAACTGGGCTGACCGCGACCTGGCCAATGTCTGGGCCGACCGGCTTGGCGAAACCGCCGAGCGCGACGCCAAGAGCGTGGTGCTGGTGGTCGCCGACATGGCCCGGTCGCAACCGCCGATGACCGCCGCCTTCGTCGCCGAGCTGGCCAGGCGGCTGCAGGGCCACAGCGCTTCACTGACCCAGCCGCTGCTGTGGGTGGAGCAGATGCTCAGCGAGTCGGCGCGCAGCATCGAGGGCCATGTCCAGCTCGATGCCCAGCAGCAGGCCATTGACCAGGTGTCCATCAGCAACAGCATTGGCAGCCTGCGCTTGCTGTCGACCATCGACTGGAAGCTGTTCGTCGAACACCTGAGCCATGTCGAACAGGCGCTGCACCGCGACCCGGCGGCCATTTACCCCGCCATGGACTTCACCAGCCGTGACCACTACCGGCACAGCGTCGAGCGCCTTGCACGCCACAGTAAATTCAGCGAGCCCGCCGTGGCGCGCACGGCGATCGAGCTGGCCCAGACAGCAGGCGCCGCGCCGGGTGAACCGGCTGGGCACGTGGGCTTCTACCTGGCGGGGGCCGGCCTGCCGTTGCTGGAGCAGCACCTGGCCGCGCGGGTGCCGCTGGGCGAGCGCTGGCAACGCCTGCTGCACCGGGCGCCGCTGGCATTCTACCTGGTGCCAGTGGCACTGCTGTCGTGCCTGCTGGCCTGGGGCTTCATACGCGCCATTAGCCTGGAGGGCTGGCATTTGGCGGTGCTGGCCGCCATGGCCCTGCCGGTTCTGCTGAGCACCAGCCGCCTGGCCATCGGCCTGGTGAACTGGCTGGTGACCTTGACCGTCAAGCCTTCCTTCCTGCCACGGCTGGACTACACGGACGGTATTCCCGAGGACGCCCGCACGCTGGTGGTAGTGCCCACCCTGCTGGCCAATACCGGCGATGTCGAAGAACTGGTCGAAGGGCTGGAAGTACGCTTTCTGGCCAACCGTGATGAGCACCTGCACTTTGCCCTGCTCAGCGACTTCATGGATGCCCGTGAGCAGACCCGGCCCGAAGACGAGGCACTGCTCGACCTGGCCAGCGAAGGGATCCGGGCCCTCAACCGCAAATATCCAAGCCCGGGCAGTGCGCGCTTTTTTCTGTTTCACCGGCCACGCATATGGAACGCCGCCGAGCGCTGCTGGATGGGCCGCGAGCGCAAGCGCGGCAAGCTCGCCGAATTGAACGCGGTGTTGCGCGGCCACGGCCACGCGTGCTTCATGCGCATCGTCGGCAACCTGCAAGCACTTGGCCACGTGCGCTATGTAATCACCCTGGACACCGACACCCAATTGCCTCGCGGTGCCGCCCGGCAATTCATCGGCGCCATGCAGCACCCGCTCAACCGCCCTCGCTTCGACGCACACACTGGTCGCCTCGACGCAGGCTACGCGATTCTACAACCGCGGGTGGGCATCAGCCTGCCCAGCGTGTCGCGCTCGCGCTATGCGCGCCTGTTTGGCAGTGACGCCGGTGTCGACCCCTACACGCAGGCCGTTTCGGACGTTTATCAGGACCTGTTTCTAAGTGGCTCCTTCATTGGCAAAGGCATCTATGCGGTGGATGCTTTCGAGCAGTCACTGGAGGGCCGTTTTGCCGACAACCGTGTACTCAGCCATGACCTGATCGAAGGCTGCTACGCGCACTCGGGCCTGCTCAGCGATGTGCAATTGTTCGAAACCTACCCGGCCCGCTACAGCGCCGACAGCAAACGCCGACACCGCTGGATACGCGGCGACTGGCAACTGCTGCCGTGGCTGGTGCCCTGGCTGCACACCGGCACCCATGGCCTGGCGCTAAGCCCGCTCAGCGCCTTGTCGCGCTGGAAGATTTTCGACAACCTGCGCCGCAGCCTGGAGCCGGCGGCACTGCTGACGCTCCTGCTGTGGGGTTGGCTGGCCAGTGCCACGCCGCTCGCCTGGACACTGGCCCTGCTGGCCTTGCTGCTGACGCGCCCAGTGCTGGACTCGCTGCTCGAACTGCCGGGCAAGGCCGCTGATGTCCCTGTGTCAGAACACGTGCTGGCAGCGTTGCACACCTCGGGCACCTATTTCTTGCGGGCCGGCCTTTCACTGGCCTGGTTACCCTTCGAAGCCTGCTACAGCCTGGATGCCATCCTTCGCACCTTGTGGCGGCTGGCCGTCAGCAAACAACGTCTGCTGCAATGGAACCCCTCACGCGAGGACGAGCGCTGCAGCGCAGATACCCTGCGGGCGGTGTATCGCCAGCAATGGGGGCAACCGGCCTTGGTGTTTGTGCTGACCGGTGCCTTGGCGATGCAGCCGACGGTACTGCTGATTGCCTCGCCGGTGCTTGCCCTGTGGCTGCTCGGCCCGGCGCTGGCCTGGTGGCTCAGCCGCCCGAGTGACCGGACCGCCCTCACGCCGGGCAGCGAAGACCTGGTCTTCCTGCATCGACTCGCACGCGCCAACTGGGCCTTTTTCGACAGCTACGTCGGCCCTGCCGACAACTGGCTGCCACCCGACAACATCCAGGCGCCGCCCTTCGCCAACATCGCTCACCGCACCTCACCGACCAACATGGGCATGGCCCTGCTCTCGCACCTGGCGGCCCATGACTTCGGCTACCTCAGTACGGGCCGCCTGTTCGAACGCCTGGCCTGCATGCTCGACAGCATGGCTCGCCTGGAGCGCTTCAAAGGGCACTTCTACAACTGGTACGACACCCAGGCCCTCAAGCCGCTGTCTCCGCTGTATGTCTCGAGCGTGGACAGCGGCAACCTCGCCGCCCTGCTGTTGACACTCAAGCCCGGCCTGCTGGAAATGGCCGACACGCCCCAGCTCGACCGGCGACTGACCCAGGGTTTGCTCGACACCCTCGACACGTTGCTGGACGCCTATGCCCGCACAAGCGCGGACACCCAGCCAATCACAGCCCTGCGCGAGCAGGTGCGGCTAGCCCATGGCCAAGTGGGCGACGTATACGCCACGCTGTTGCCGATGCTAGTCGATCAGTTGCAGCCGCTGATCACGCGACGGGCTGCCTTGGCGCCTGGCACAGAAGCTGCTGACGATTGTACTTTCTGGCTGAATGCCCTGAATGAGCAATGCCTGGACCTGAGCCGCGAACTGCAGCAGCTGCAATTGCCCCCCGGTAACGATCAGGCACCCCACGCTCCGCTGACCTGGCGCCAGCTGGCACAGCTCGACGCAGACCAGTGGCCGCCCCCGGAGCGCCTGGCGGTGGCCAACGTCAGGGCAGTCGCCCGCCAGCGCATCGCCCAGGCACAGGCCCTGGCCAGCCGCATTGAAGCGTTGGCCAGCATGGACTTCACCTTCCTGTACGACAACCACCGCGACCTGTTCGCCATCGGCTACAACGCCGACGAACACCGCTTGGACACCGCGTTCTATGACCTGCTCGCGTCCGAGATGCGCCTGACCAACTTCGTCGTCATCGCCCAGGGCCAGGTGCCCCAGGACAGCTGGTTTGCCCTGGGCCGGCTGCTCACCAGCAATGCCGGCGTGCCTGTGTTGCTGTCCTGGTCCGGCTCGATGTTCGAGTACTTGATGCCGCTGCTGGTGATGCCGAACTATGAGGGCACGCTACTCGACCAGACCTGCCACGCCGCCGTCAAACGGCAGATCGAACACGGCAAGCTGTCGGGCCTGCCCTGGGGTGTCTCGGAATCGGCCTACAACGCACTGGACGCACATTTCAACTACCAGTACCGGGCGTTCGGCGTACCAGGGCTGGGCCTCAAGCGTGGCCTGGGTGAAGAGCGCGTGGTGGCGCCCTATGCCAGCGCACTGGCCTTGATGGTGGCGCCCGCTGCCGCCTGCCGCAACCTGCAACGGCTGGCCACCCTTGGCCTGGCTGGTCGCTTCGGGCTCTACGAGGCCGTGGACTACAGCGAGGCACGCCTGCCCCCCGGGCAAGACGCCGTCGTGGTCCGCTCGTTCATGGCCCACCATCAGGGCATGAGCTTCCTCGCCCTGACCGCTTTGCTGCTGAACAAGCCCATGCAACGGCGCTTCGCCTCCGACCCGCAGTTCCAGGCCAGCATGCTGCTGTTGCAGGAGCGCGTGCCGAAAACCGCTGCGCCCTACCTGCATACCCTCCAGGCCCCCGCCGAGGACACCGCCGAGCGCGACCCCGAGGCACGGCTGCGGGTGTTCAAAGAGCCGAACCGTGCGCAACCGGCCGTACAACTGCTGTCCAACGGCCGCTATCACGTCATGGTCAACCACGTGGGCAGTGGCTACAGCCAGCGCAATACGCTGGCGGTGACCCGCTGGCGCGAAGACGCCAGCCGCGACGACCTGGGCAGCTTCTGCTACCTGCGCGATGTCGCCAGCGGCGCCTACTGGTCCACCTCCTACCAGCCGACACGGCACCGCACACAGCTCCAGGAGGCGATTTTCAGCGACGGCCGCGCGGAGTTTCGCGTGCGCGAACGCGACTTCGACTGCCATACCGAAATTGCCGTATCGCCCGAAGACGACATCGAGCTGCGACGCCTGCACCTGACCAACCATGGCGACCTGCCCCGCACCCTGGAGCTGACCAGCTACGCCGAAGTGGTGTTGGCACCGGCCTTGAGCGATGCCCTGCACCCGGCTTTCAGCAAGCTGTTCATCCAGACCGAACTGATCCGCCCGCTGCAAGCCATTCTCTGCACGCGACGGCCGCGCTCGCAGCAGGACGCCGTGCCATGGATGTGCCATGTGCTCGCGGTGCACGGCGCCGACATCGAGGCTCTGTCCTACGAAACCGATCGGGCCCGCTTTATCGGCCGAGGGCGCACCCTGGCCCGGCCGGCGGCCATGGACCCAGAAAACGAGGCGTTGTCCGGTAGCGCGGGAGCAGTACTGGACCCGATCGTGGCCATCCGCTGCCGCATCACCCTGATGCCCGGCCAGGCGACCACGGTCGACTTGGTCACAGGCGTCGCCGACAGCCGCGGCGCCTGCCTGCAGCAAGTCGCCAAGTATCGCGACCGGCACTTGGCCGATCGGGTGTTCGACCTCGCCTGGCCGCACAGCCAGGTATTGTTGCACCAGCTCAACGGTTCGCTGGCCGACGCCCGGCTGTTCGAGCAGATGGCCGCCTCGGTGCTGTACCCCAATGCCAGCCTGCGGCCCAACGCAGCGTTGCTGGCCAGCAATCGGCGCAACCAGTCCGGCCTGTGGGGCCAAGGGGTGTCGGGCGACCTGCCGATCGTGCTGGTACAGATCGGCGACCCGGCCAACATTCATCTGGTCAAGCAAATGGTGCTGGCCCATGCCTACTGGCGCCAGAAGGGGCTCGCGCTCGACCTGCTGATCTGGAACGAAGACCAGGCCGGTTACCGCCAACAACTGCAGGAGCTGATCATGGGGATCGTCACCTCCGGCAGCGAAGCGGCCCTGCTCGACCGCCCCGGCGGCATCTACGTAAGGCCTGCGCAGCAACTGTCTGCCGAGGACCGGCTGCTGACTTTGTCGGTAGCCCGGCTGGTGCTCAACGACAATCTCGGCACGCTGGAAGAGCAACTGCACCTGCGCCGCCAGCCAAAGGTCCCGCCGGCTGTTCAGGCCAACCCTGCAAGCCGACGGCCGGCACCTGCCAGCCACTCGCCGGCCGAGCAACCCACAGTGATGCTGGGCAACCGTTATGGCGGGTTCAGCACCGACGGCCGCGAGTACGTCATTGCGCTGCCACCCGGCTCATCGCCACCGGCGCCATGGGTCAACATCCTGGCCAACCCGCACTTCGGCAGCGTGGTCTCCGAGGCCGGCAGCGCTTACACCTGGTATGAGAACGCCCACGAGTACCGGTTGACGCCCTGGCACAACGACCCGGTTACCGACGCCAGTGGCGAAACCTTCTACCTGCGCGACGAGGACACCGGCGAGTACTGGTCACCCACGCCGCAGCCCTGCCCAGGCCCTGGCCGTTACTGCACCCGCCACGGCTTTGGCTACAGCGTATTCGAATATACCGAGCAAGACCTGCGTTGCGAGCTGTGGGTGCATGTGGCACTGGATGGCCCGGTCAAGTTCAGCCGGCTCAAACTGCACAACACTTCGGCACGGGTACGTCGGTTGTCGGTGACCTGCTTCGTCGAGTGGGTGCTGGGCGACCTGCCGAGCAAAACCGCCATGCACGTTGTCAGTGAGCCCGACCCTTTCAGCGGCGCGCTGTTTGCCCGCAACAGCTACTCAGTGGAATTTTCCACGCACGTGGCGTTTCTCGATTGCGACCTGCCGATACAGGGCATGACCTGTGATCGCGGCGAATTCCTGGGGCGCAACGGCGATTGCCAGGCGCCTCTGGGTATGCGCCAGTCACGGCTGTCGGGGCGTACCGGCGGCGGTCTGGACCCCTGCGCGGCATTGCAGGTGGCGCTGCAGCTGGAGCCTGGCGAAAGCCGGGAGGTGGTGTTCCGCCTGGGCGCCGCCCGGGACGCCCGCGCCGCTACCCGCTGCGTGCAGCAGTACCGGGGGTTGCAGGCCGCCATGGACGAGTTCGACAAGGTCAGCGCCTACTGGCGGCGCACACTGGACACCGTGCAGATCGAGACGCCGGAACCTGCACTGGACGTGCTGGCCAACGGCTGGTTGATGTACCAGGTCATCGCCTGCCGGTTCTGGGCACGCAGCGGCTTTTACCAGTCTGGCGGTGCCATCGGTTTTCGCGACCAGCTGCAGGACAGCATGGCCATGGTCCATGCCGCGCCGGCGGCGGCGCGTCAACACCTGCTGGCCTGCGCTGCGCATCAGTATGCCGAAGGCGACGTGCAGCACTGGTGGCACCCACCGCTGCAACGCGGTGTGCGTACCCGCTGCTCCGATGACCTGCTGTGGCTGCCGCTGGCCGCCAACCGCTACGTAGAGGCCACCGGGGATTACGCCGTGCTGGACGAGCCAGTCGGCTATCTGGAAGGCCGCGCGCTAAACGCCGGGGAAGAGTCCTACTACGACCTGCCTGGCCACTCGGCCCTGGTCGAGAGCCTGTACCAGCACTGTCAGCGCGCCCTCGCCCACGCCTTGCAATGCGGGGCCCACGGCCTGCCGTTGATGGGCAGCGGCGACTGGAACGACGGCATGAACAGGGTCGGCGAACAAGGGCAAGGCGAAAGCGTGTGGCTGGGCTTCTTTGGCCACGAGGTGCTGCGGGCATTCGGCTGCGTCGCCTTGCGCCAGGGCGACAGCGCCTTTGCGTTGCGCTGCACCACCCAGGCCGCCGCACTCGCCGAAAAACTGGAAGCGCACGCCTGGGACGGCGGTTGGTATCGCCGCGCCTGGTTCGACGACGGCCAGGTATTGGGCTCGGCGAGCAACCAGGAATGCCGCATCGATTCGCTGTCGCAGAGCTGGGCAGTGCTGTCGGGTGTCGCTTCGCCCGAACGCGCCCGCCAGGCCATGGCGGCGCTGGACAGCCACCTGGTACGCCGTGACATCGGCATCGTCAAACTGCTCGACCCACCCTTCGACCAGGGCCAGCTGGACCCTGGCTACATCAAGGGCTACCTGCCTGGGGTACGTGAAAACGGCGGGCAGTACACCCATGCGGCCATCTGGGCGAGCATGGCCTATGCGCAGCTGGGCGACGCCGACAAGGCATGGGAGCTGCTGCGCCTGATCAACCCGGTACACCAGGGCTGCGACGCGCTGATCGATACCTACAAGGTCGAACCCTATGTGATGGCCGCCGACGTCTATGCGGTTGCGCCCCACGCCGGGCGGGGTGGCTGGAGCTGGTACACCGGCTCTGCCGGCTGGATGTACCGCTTGATCGTCGAAAGCCTGCTGGGCCTGCAACGCAGTGGCGACACCCTTAGCCTGCAGCCGCTGTTGCCGGCAGGCTGGCCGGGTTATGTCCTGCATTACCGCTTTGGTAGCACCCACTACCGCATCGAGGTACGCAACGGCAACGGCAGCGAGCTGAGCCTGAGCCTGGACGGCGAGCGGCTTGCCGACGCCAAGCTGCGGCTGAAGGATGACGGGTGCGAGCACCATGTCATCGCCGAGTGTCGGGCCTGCACGTTGCCTGCCATCTGAACCGTTGGGCGCGTCACGGCAGCGCTGGCGCAAGCCTTGGCCGCGCTAGGCTAAGCTTGTTCCGACAGCCGCTGCCATCGATGGTCCCACGCATGCAACACACGGTAAAACCCCAGAACAACCACTTGCTGGCTGCCCTGTCGCCAGAGGCGTTCAGCCGGTTGGCGCCGGACCTGGAGCACGTCAACCTGCCCTTGGGCAAGGCGCTGTACGAGTCCGGCGACACCCTGTGCCACGTCCACTTCCCGGTCGATGCCATCGTTTCGCTGCTGTATGTGATGGAAAACGGTGCCTCGGCCGAAATATCGGTGGTCGGTAACGAAGGGCTGGTCGGCATCGCCGTGTTCATGGGTGGCGAAAGCACCCCCAGCCGGGCCATCGTGCAAAGCGCCGGGCATGCCTACCGTCTGCCCGTGCAAAAGATCAAGGACGAGTTCAACCGTCATGGCGAGTTGATGACCTTGATGCTGCGCTACACCCAGGCACTGATCACCCAGATGGCCCAAACAGCGGTGTGCAATCGCCATCACTCCATCGACCAGCAATTGTGCCGCTGGTTGCTGTTGTCGCTAGATCGCCTGCCAGGCGACCGCCTGTGCATGACCCAGGAACTGATCGCCAACATGCTCGGCGTGCGCCGCGAGGGTGTGACCGACGCCGCCGGCAAGTTGCAGCGCCTGGGGGTGATCGAATACAACCGCGGGCAGATCAGGGTGCTGGACCGGGCACGCCTGGAACTGCTGAGTTGCGAATGCTACGCCGTCGTGAAGAAAGAAACCGAGCGACTGCTGCCTTACATGCCAGCCCCTCATGGATGAAGCCCTGCCGGTCGCCCTCTCCTTGGCTTTTTCGAGACTTCATCCTTGGAACACGCAAACCCCTCGCCTCACACCACCGCCCGCTGCTGAGCCAGAAGCTGTCGCAAGCCGACCTGCGCCTGGCCACGGCGCTGACCTCCGCCCGCATCGTCGCGGCGATCGTGGTCAAGGACCTGACCGAACGCGACGGGCGCGTCAATGTCAGCCTCGGCGCGCTGACAACGGTATTCGGGTTGGGCGCCGCGCTCAGCCCGGCCATCGCCGGGCAGGTGGTGCAGGGCGCGGGCTACGATGCAGCGTTCCTTTCTGTGGGAGCGGGTTCACCCGCGAACACCGGCGAAGCCGGTGCCATGCAGCGCGTCGCATCATTCACGGCGGTTTGACGCCTCGATAAAGCCGCACTGGTACCGCACACAGTTTTACAACGCCGTATCTGCCTGCTGTAGAGCCTTGGGGAAGGCAGCTACAGGTCGATCGCCGGCCGTCGTGACTGGCTGGTTTCGACCCATAGCCGCCTTTCGCGACATGCGGCTAACGGCCAAAAGCAGGAGCTGACGATTAAGAGCACGTAAGTCCAAAAGCGCAGCGTTAAGACGCCCAGCGGACGAAGTCGGTGATAGTTGAGGAAATTGTTGGCCTTACTACCTAAACCCAATTTTTTGCCTTGGGGTTTGAGGTTGACCCGCATACCCGTCTAGTAAGTGAGGATTCAGCTCTAGGTATTGGCGAGCCCACGGCTGCAAATTAAATGCAAAGCCATCGACGAGGCTCCCAACGCTTGAGGCTAAATATGTAATACCCTTCGACCTTAACCCAGCCATGACCCCATCTTCCATTCCAACATGAACGGTGTTTTGTTGATTTTCAAGGTATGGAATCAGATAACCCTTTTCTTCTGGAGTTAAGCCATGAAGCAATTCTTGACGTGATTTGGTTACCTGTCTTTGCTCATACCGCTGTTTAAAGGAAGTAAATATTCTGGCAACGCAAAACGAAAGCACAAACAAGAATGCGGGACCTAAATATACTCGGAAATCCTTACGAAACCCATCAACAGCAACGGTACTAGCATAGTCCTCTGGCAGGAACAGGATTAGTCCCAAAACCGTTAGAATTGCCACTAAGAATGCCGCTGGTATTTTTCTAAAATACTCAGCAATTTCTGTTATTTTCTCCATGACTATACAGTCCCTTATGTGGTGCAAGTTTTTGGTTGAGGCGCGTGCTCCAACCCGCCCCGGCAAAGGCATCAAACGACTTGAAGAATTTTCGACGCACTACAACAATGCGGATATACCAGCAATAAATGGACCAAATACAGTGATGTGCGCAGAGACGTTTTGCATAAAGTCCCTGTATGCTTCTGTAAAGCCACCTTTCTGGTGGCTGACGGCGAGTGCTTGCACATTATCTACTAGCCTTGCCTCGGTTTCACTATCGAAGCCATTAGACTTAATTGCCGAGATCAAATCAGCGAAGATAGCCGGCTCGTTATAGTTAGTTGTTATGCTTGCTGTGGCGTCAGCAGAGTTAATATTAATACTGGAACCAGAAACACTGCTTATGTGAATGCCTGCTACTTGTTTGATTGCCTGAATACCATTTTCCATTTTATAGAGATCGCTATCTTTCAGCATCTGCAGGGTTATGCGCACCGCCGCCAATAACCTCTCTTGACTTTTGAAAAGAGAAACCATCTGATCCACAGACCAGAGATTGACGTCGTATTTATTGTATGTGTTTTTTGCAGTGATTGGCACGTCTTGATTGTAACCACCATAAACCCAAGAGCTTTTGAATGCTTCGACAATTGCCGTGAGCGTTGGATATCTACTGAAGTCATAATTTATAGCAAGCAGAGAATCGTACATGTAGATCGCCATGTCTCGACCATCTGCATACAACGCCTCTACTAGATACCGCTCCTGATGTGGGATTCTCGATACAAACCGGAAGTCCTCTTCATTTTTGAAGTGACTCCAGTTCTTTTCGCACACCCTAAACTCCTCTCCGATCGATAAAAGCCTAGATATGTAAGGCGCTACAGGCTCAAGATCCCTTCTGATATTCAACCTTGCCTCCAAATGCTAACACTTAGTTAATACTCCTTGTCGATGCGTAGCCTTCAAACCAACTGAATGGATCGTTTGAAACGCGACATTGGCAAGTAGAAAAGTCGACAGAATTTATACTGATATTACGAAGTCGCCTGCTGTATGTCCATGCCGATTATGGGGAGGGCCCTGCGTGCCTCTTCTCTCCGTTAGCTACCTTCCGTGAATGGCAGCTATGGGTCGAAAGCCGTCAGTGAAAGCCTGCAGCTTTCGACCCATAGCTGCCGTTCACCCTAACCGCTACCGGCCAGGAGCTACCATCAAGAGGCTACGAATTTAGGGGCGATTCAAACGACCCGAAGCAGATTCCATACCTTGCAATTTGTGGATCTTGGGTCTGCCGGCAGGAAAGCAGTTCTAACTTCCAAGCCGTGAGTCCAACGCCCTGCGCGCTTGCTCAGACTCATCCAATGCTTTGGTTAAGGCATTCATCAAGACAGAAGTAAAAGTCGTTTTGGATGGAGCACTGGGATCGGTGCGCAACTTGTTCATCACCAGGTTGCTCACGCTCTGATCGGGGCATGCCCCATACGCATCAGTTCAGTGCCCCGGTGATCCCCAGCTACTCTGGAAGCTTGGCCCATCCGATATGGGAGGTTGGGTTGGTCGACTGATTTGAATCGTAACCGGGATCGGGAAATCCACACCCACCATCGCTACCTCGCCTTGCTTAAGATTCGGCAGAAATGCTGCAGCGGAGCGATCAATCTCACCGCACGCTCGTTCAACGACTTCACGGTCACGGTCGTTCGTGAGCCGGTGGACGAGCAGGGTACCCATCTGACTCAGCACGCCTTCGGTTATGTCGCGCGGTCGCTGGGTCGCCAGGCAAATGTTCAGCCCGTATTTTCGACCCTCCTTCGCGATCAGTTCAAAGGCATCCAGATTCTGTAGGTCATCCTCGTTTCCGACGGTTTTGCCCAGAAAATTATGGGCCTCGTCTAGGATGGTGATTAGCGGCCTTTTCCTGAAAACCTCACCGCGGGCTCGCTGCAGTAGAAGTCTGCCGATAACGTTGGCCACAACCTCACGGGCGTTGAACTCGTATCCGATTGAGCTCAAGCAGACCCTGAACAGTTTCTTGTCGCTGTTAATGAAGTTGTCCAGTTGATCTACGAAACTGGGAAGGCCGGCAGCGGGACTGAAGACGCAGCCCAGCGACGGCGATTCCATCACGCCGAGGATGCGGGTCATCAGGGATGAGCAGTGTGAGATCTCGTTACTTGCACCCCCAAAACGCTCTGAGTCGTTGAAAGCGGTCGGGTAGCAACACTCCTGCACCAACTGAGGTACCAGCTTGCGAGGGTTAAATGGCGTTGTTGGATTTCCTACCAGGCTTGCATTGTTGCCTCTGTTCATGGCCTCGCGATAGACCTCTTTCGATTGGTCTACCTTCCAGACGATGTGCTTCGGGAACAGATCAGGTGCGAGATGTACTAGTCGGAGGCTTTTGATCGCCTCCCTCAGCTTAGGGCCTTGGGTTTTGCCCGATGGCTGGAAGAGGGCTATGAAGTCGGACTCGGTGAAGCTCGTCGGCGGAATCGCGACCTCTACAGAGCCTCCAGCCAGGTGGAGAGGGCTGCCAAGGTGGCAATGAACCGTGTCATCGCCAACGAGCGATCGGTATTCGCCCGTGGCATCGATCAGCACGACTTTGGCTGAGAAGCGGCGACACTCCTCGATCAGCTTGGATGTCGTCCAGCTCTTGCCTCCGCCTGTGGAACCCAGGATTGCACAGTGCCGTCCGAATATTTTTTCGGGAGTGACGGCAATAGGAAATCCGCCATCCCCGGCAACGTGACCAAGACTCAACGCTACCTCAGGTGGCGCACCGTCTATCCCCGTTGAGGTCAACAAAGGGATCTGGGAAATAAATTCTCCGGGGGCGGAGTAGACCCGATCGCCAAGTCGTGGGTATGAGCTAACTCCTGCTGTGACTCGCAATGAATGCGGGTTTACGGAGCCCAGAAGGCGTATGAAGCCGATTGCATCGATTTGGCGGCTACCGGCAAAGTCCTGTGAAATCTCCGAGCGATCCCTGTCAGGCAGCGTCACCTCAGTTATGCGCCCTAGCAGCACTGCTTGCTGGCCTTCAACGAGCACAAGCTCGCCGACCTCACCTTTGCCGTAACGGTTGTGGCCCAAGTACTGGCCGCTCACATTCCCGGCATGCGCCAGGTTCGTCTTTACCAGGTGGGCACTCACACTCGATACCACACCAATTTTGAGATTGCTGGCCAGAATCCCGTCGAGAGCACTCATGCGTTTTGGCTCCCCAGGCGCCTGACGGCATTCGCCAACTGCTCTGCTGGTGAAGCTGTTCTCAGGTGCGGAATGTGGCTGACCAGATCGCTGAACGAACCACTGACGAAGTGGATGTCCAGGCCACGCTTGGCGAGGTCATGGAATCTGCCCCAATAGTCGCTTGAGCCATGGTGTCCCCGGTTATGCAGGTGCGTGATGCATTGGAAATCGCAGAGTATGAGTTTCAGGCTCGGGTTAGATTGGATGGCTGAGAAGATTGGCTCGGAGAGGTGATCATCGTTGAAGCCAAAGCCCGCCACGATGAGGCAACTGTTGGGCTGACGCAGAAACTCTAGGTAGCGCGACAGAAGCTCTAGGTGAGGCTGCAGGAATGCCTGCTGGTATTTGCCTTTGGCTGGGTAGATGAGGCACGCGTTCGCAGGTGTAGGCGCTGTGTCCTCATAGATGTCTTTTCCCTCTCTGCTCCAACTGACCGATCCATGCAACTTCAGTAGCTGGAACACACCTTCGGCGAACTCATGACCTTCCACCTCTCGCCTGACGATGTCGTAGCTGAAATGCTTTCCATCGAACCGCCGCCTACGGGTATAGGAAAATCCATCAATGGCCATCATCCCGAGGTCAGAGGCTGCTGTCTCGAAGCACATGTCATAGTTTGTGGTAAAGACCTTCAGGCGAGGATCTCGGACTCGTCGTCTCGCCAGCTTCTGCAGCAACTGCCTGTATGCAGAAATTTCGGCGTTCGGGGCCCGCAGGAATGCCGAGCATGCATCCAGGATGACTGCTTTGACATCGCTGACGAACCCTTCAACGGTCATGTCTTTGTTGAAGGCGAGATAGGCGTCGCACTGAGAAAGGAAGTGCTCGATGTTTGGATTGATGATTTCTTTGTACCGCACCACATCCATCACGCGCGCTGCCGCTTCAGTGAGATCCCCTGAGCCGGGTGTGCACATGGAGCGCTTCCATAGATCCCACATGCTTGGCCCGCCTGGTGCACCAAGCGAAGTCCCACTTCCTGCCAAAAAGCCAAGATTGGGAACTTGCAGTGCCGCAGCGAGCATGTCCGACAGCGCTGTGCGGTTGGAAACGATCCTCGCAGGGTCAGGTGTTGGTGCGCCCTTGAGGACGATATAGGCTTCTTCATTCAAAGGCGCCCAATCAGATGCCCCTGGTGCCAAGTAGGCCTGAAGGCCCTTGCGGTTGGCATCAAGCTCCACAGGTTTGTCAGCAGGTGGCGGGGGGGCTACGGCATCTTCAGAAGAGGTTGCGGCTGGTGGGGCGCTTTCGTTGGACATCAACACGATCCTTGAAGGTGTGGCGTATCCCGATGGCGTGCTATGGGCCAGTCGAGTGCGCGTGATGAAACCTGTGGGCAACGCAGTGTTGGCATAATGACATCGGTGCTAAGACGCCGGAAGGGCATTATGTCTCGCCTTTATCAAATCCCTCTCGAGGTCGAGCATTTTCTCCTAAATGGCAACCGGCCTCGACAGCCCTAAACATCCTACCGGGCATTCTCAGGATGTGGAGGACGTCATAGATCCGCATGCTGCAGGTGCGTACATCGCGTACTGTAAAAAAGCAAGGTAGACCATCATGGGCCCCGGTCAGGGCCTTTCGGATAGGGGTTTAGGAGGTGAAATGGCTTGGAAAATCGAGCAGTGGATGCGGGATGTGTTCCCTGGTGCAGATAGAATTTACGAAGATTATCGAGGACTGCCGAGACGTGAGCTAGCTATTACTGCCGGCGCGGTTCTCGATCTCGCACTTGTCGAAATTCTATCCATGACGCTGACAGGGCCAGAGCAGGAAATACATTCGTTTCTAGGCATTAACGGCGATGGCCGTGCACCGTGTGGCTCGTTTGGTGCCAGGATCCAACTCGCGTTGCTCCTGTCGATAATCTCTGAAAGGGATGCCGCGATCCTCAGAGCGATCAAGAATATTCGGAATCAGCTCGCCCATCAGGTCAATGTAGATTTTGACTCTTCATCGGTTCTACCTCTGCTTAATAAGCTCAATGACAATTTTCAAGAGCTAGCGGATAGCT
Organism: Pseudomonas sp. TSO6; assembly: GCF_056098905.1. NCBI lineage: Bacteria > Pseudomonadati > Pseudomonadota > Gammaproteobacteria > Pseudomonadales > Pseudomonadaceae > Pseudomonas > Pseudomonas sp. TSO6. Next base: position 38,562 of record NZ_JBLZWV010000038.1, read on the forward strand.
TGAAGGCGTCAGGGAGTCTTTCAAGCGCATCCCGTTCAGCGTATTCAATCAAGCCTTTTTTAGCCACGGAAGCTGAGGCCGGAGCTGGATTGTTGCTGGTCACTTTTTGCATCTACCAGGCATACCTGCATCGCATTTATGAACGGTTGTCCACCACTAAACAGGGCTGATTTCCTGAATGCGGTAACGTCTGTTACGGGTTGAAAGCTGCCGGCCGTACATGGATGCTTTTTTCGACCTATAGCTGCTCCTTGGGAACGACCGCTTTGGGTCGATACCGGCCGGTCTGGGAAGACCGCTTTCGCCCCATCGCGCCCTGCAAAGCTAAACGGCGCGTAGCCATGAGAAGCCATGAGAATGGCAACCCAGGATTGAAACTCGCCCAGTCCTTGCCCTCTTGACCTGCCAAGTGAACTCATCCGCCAAGCTGTGACGCGTACAGGATGGGGATCGCGTCGAGGAAATGAAATATCTCAGGCATCGGGAAGGTTGGCTTCCAACCAGTGTTCCAATCGTTCCATCAATGTGTTCATCTCGAGCGTCCCTACGGGCGGTTATTCCTGGTCTGAATCGGTACGGGAAACGTGGCGGAAGGTCGTCTCCTGCTTTAAGGACGACCTTACCGGTATCGGGCCACCATGTGCACGGAGAAGTGAGCCGTCGTGATCTGATTCGTGACGGCTCGGTTTGAGATGTCAGTTCAAGCGATCAGAACGCCGGCACCACATCGCCGTGATAACGCTCAAGGATGAACTGCTTGACCTGAGGCGAGTTCAACAACGCCCCAAGCTTCTGCACAGCCGGGTCGCTGGCTTTGTCCCTGCGCACGTACAGGTAGTTGGCGTACGGCGATTCCGAGCTTTCGATGAACAGCGCATCCTTGTGCGGCACCAGCTTGGCTTCCAGCGCGTAGTTGGCATTGATCAGCGCCATGTCCACCTGGCCCAGCACGCGCGGCAGCATGGCCGCTTCAAGCTCCTTGAACTTCAGGTGCTTCGGGTTGCTGGTGATGTCGCCGGCGGTTGCCATGATGTTGCTGGGGTCTTTCAGCGTGATCAGGCCCTGCTTCGCGATCAGCAGCAGTGCGCGCCCGGAGTTGGTGGGGTCGTTGGGAATGGCAACGGTGGCGCCGTCTTTCAGCTCGGCTACCGATTTGACCTTGTTCGAGTAAGCACCGAACGGCTCGATGTGAACGGCTACAACCGGTACCTGATCGCTGCTTGGGCGGTCTTTCTTGTAGGCCTCGTAATACGGCTTGCTCTGGAAGTAATTGGCATCCAGCCGCCCCTCGTCCACCTGGCGATCCGGCTGGATATAGTCGGTGAATACCTTCACCTCCAGCTCAACGCCCTGCTTGGCCAACTCCGGTTTGAGGAACTCCAGAATCTCGGCGTGAGGCACAGGCACCACGGCAATCTTGAGCGTTTCGGCCTGTGCAGAGCCGAGGGAGGCAGCCAGCAGGGCAAGGGAAAGTGCAATACGCTTCACAGGGTTTTTCCTTCGAATCGTTCAAGGGTGAAAGAGGACAGATCAAGGTCGGTAGTGCCGCGTGTGCACCACTGCGCGAAGGCTTCGCCCAAGGCCGCCGAGTGTTTGAAACCGTGGCCAGAGCAGGCAGACACCACCAGGGTGTGCTTGAGGGTGGGGTGTTGGTCGATGATGAAATGCCGGTCCGGGGTGACGGTGTAGGCGCAAACGGCCGACTTGAGGACCTTGTTTGTGACCCCGGCAATACGGCCCTGCACCTGCTGCTGGTACATCTCGAGTTCTTCCACGGCAGAAACCGTGCGGTCCAGCAGGTCGGGCTGCGAGGCCGTATGGTACTGGGCCGTGGCGATTTTCAGGCTGCCCTCGCCGGGCTGCGCAGGGAAGCCGTAGTTGATTTTGTCGTCTCCCCGCCCATGGGTGAGGATGAACGTGGGCGACGCGCCCTCAAGGCCCGCGCCGTCTTCGAGCTCAAACCAGAACAGCCTCTGCCGGTAGACACTCAGCAACCGGTCGAAGGGCTCGCCCAACAACCCGCCGGCCCAGTTTCCGGCGCTGAACACCAGCTTGCGGGCTTTGACCTTGCGCAGGTCGGTCGTAACCGTCACGCCCTGTTCATCCGAGCTGATCTGGGTAACCGTTTCGCCTGTGTGCAAGGTCGCGCCGTGCTGCACCGCCAAACGCAACTGCACCTCGATGCAGCGTTCAGGGCGCACGAAACCACCGCCCGGTTCGAAGTAACCGATCGCGTCATCGCGTACGTTGGCGAATTGCGGGAAGCGCTGGCGGATCTGCTCGGCGTCGAGCACTTCGTGTTCGATCCCGTAGGTCTGGGCCAACCCTATGGTGCGCAGGGTGAAGTCGGTTTTATCGTCGGGGTCGAATTCGGGGCTGGAGGTGAGTGCGAGCAAGCCGGACTGTTCGAACAACGACTCGCCAGACTGCGCCTCCAGATCACGCCAGATCTGCTGGGCCCTCTTCACGATAGGCACGTACTGCGCACCCTCCCCCACGGACAGCCGGGTAATGCGCGTATCACCGTGGCTTGAGCCAAAAGTATGCGGGGGCTGGAAGCGGTCGATGCCCACCACATCGACACCCGCCTTGGCCAACTGATACGTGGTGGCGGCGCCCATGGCGCCCAGACCGATGACAACTACTTCACAGTGCTCCACGGACAGCGCTCGCTCAAAAAGGCGCTAGTTGAAAACACAGGGTCTGAGGTGACAAAGAATTAAAAGGTATATGGTTATACCTTAGTGCATTGGACGGCCACGTGCCGTTGAGCATGGGCCAGCGTCGCACGAAGTGCTGACGGTGTTCGCCCAGAGCATGATGGGAACTGTTGAACCCGTCTACCCTGCCCCCTGCCAAAGGCGTAATCCTCGAAAACTACCCCCTATCCCTTATGAGCACTGTTCATGCCTATCGACTTCAGGCCCGCCCAAGCCTCGGACGCGCACGATATTGCGCGCTTCTTTCAACTGACATCGGAGGGCATGGCCGATTACATATGGAGCAAGCTTGCCGCACCTGGGGAAGCGTTGCTGAGTGTCGGTGCGTCTCGCTATGCGAGGGAACAGGGCGACTTTTCCTACAAGAACTGCCTGATGGCCACTTTCGAAGGGCGCGTGATCGGCATGATGCATAGCTATGCCTTGAGCGAGGCCCCTGACAGGCCTGTCGAGACAGACCCGGTGCTCGCGCCTTATGCCGACATGGAAGTACCCGACACCTTGTACATATCCAGCCTGGCCCTGGATGAGGCCTGGCGCAGCCAGGGGCTGGGCGTGCAGTTTCTTCGCCACGCCCAGCAGCGTGCTGAGGACGCTGGCCTGGCTGGGCTATGCCTGATCGATTATGCAGAAAACCACGGTGCACGCCGCTTCTACGAACGTCACGGTTTTCAGATTGTTAAAACCTGCCAGATCGTTGCGCACCCGATGCTGGGCGTAACCGGTGAAGCCTATTTGATGTATCGCCCCACCCACAACGTGCTCGAGAAAAAGCCATGAACAAGAAACTGACCGTGTTCCGCGAGCTGGATATCCAACCGGTGCGCGACCTTCCCTTTTTTGAAGAGGTGCTGGAAGGCACCCCTCATACGCTGACGTCCAAGTACTATCACGATGAACAGCAAGGGCGCATTTCCGGAGAATGGGAAGCCAGCACCGGGGCCTGGCGCATCGACTACAAAGTGTGGGAGTTCTGCCATGTCCTGAGTGGACGCTGCGTCATCGAACTTGAAGGTTGCGCCCCCCTCACACTGGCCGCTGGCGACACGTTCATTATCGAACCGGGCGCCAAGGGCAAGTGGACCGTGCTGGAAGACATGAAAAAGAACTTCGTGATCCTCTTGCCCGCGAACTAGGCACGGGTCGCATTTCATCGAGCGCAGCTCAGATCACTGTAGGAGCGGGCTTGCCCCGCGAACACCGGCGGAGCCGGTGCCATGCACCGCGTGGCCCCATTCGCGGGACAAGCCCGCTCCGACAATGACCATTGCGCTCTGCGTGACAGCGCCCCATAGCAGGCAGCCCTGACGGGCTGCAGCCAAGAAGGGCTCAGCTCACCATCACTTCGTCCAGTGCCTGTTCAAGGGTGCTGACCGTGCGCTCGATATTGTGCAGCTTTTCAAGCCCGAACAGGCCGATACGGAAGGTCTGGAAGTCGGCCGGTTCGTCACATTGCAACGGCACCCCGGCGGCTATCTGCAGGCCGTGTTCGGCAAATTTCTTACCGTTCTTGATGTCGGCATCATCGGTATAGCTCACCACCACGCCTGGGGCCTGAAAGCCGGCTGCGGCCACGCTTTTAATGCCTTTGCCGGTCAACATGGCACGTACCCTATCGCCCAGCGCCTGCTGTTCAGCGCGGACCTTGTCGAAACCGTAGGCTTGCATCTCGTTCATCACGTCGTTGAACCGCGCGAGCGAATCGCTGGGCATGGTGGCATGGTAGGCGTGCCCGCCCTGTTCGTATGCCTGCATGATCTGCAGCCACTTTTTCAGGTCGCAGGCAAAGCTGCTGCTCTGCGTCTGCTCGATGCGCTCGAGGGCCAAAGCACTGAGCATCACCAGCGCGCAGCAAGGGGAAGCGCTCCAACCTTTTTGCGGTGCGCTGATCAGCAGGTCGACTGCGCACTTGTGCATATCAACCCACAGCGTGCCTGAGGCGATACAGTCCAGCACGAACAGCCCCCCCACTGCATGCACGGCGTCGCCAATAGCCCGCAAGTAATCATCGGGCAGGATAATCCCGGATGAGGTTTCAACGTGGGGGGCGAAGACGATTTGCGGCTTGTGCGCCTCAATGGCCGCCAGCACTTCGTCCAGAGGCGGCGGCGCGTAGGCTGCCTGGCGACCCGCGTCGACGGGCCGCGCTTTCAGCACCGTGGTAGCCGCCGGGATGTTGCCCATCTCGAGGATCTGGCTCCAGCGATAACTGAACCAACCGTTGCGGATCACCAGGCATTGCTGGCCGGTGGCAAACTGCCGCGCTACCGCTTCCATGCCGAATGTACCGCTGCCCGGCACTACTGCAACCGCCTGGGCGTTATAGACCTGTTTCAGGGTGCTGGAAATGTTCTTCATCACGGCTTGAAATGCCTGCGACATGTGATTGAGCGAGCGGTCGGTGTAGACCACTGAGTACTCGACCAGCCCCTCAGGATCAATACTTGGATATAACTTTGACATGCGGTGATTCCTTTGGCAGAGATGTCATTGGTATGGACCCTCTCCTGTGCCTTGGCAAATGAGAAGATTGATCGGGACTGTTTGCAGGTAGCGTATAGCCTCTACCCCGCAACCATCCAGCTGCTGATACCCCGACTCACTGTACCCACTACAGCCGTAGTAGATACACCCGCCCCTTTCTCGGCAATACTGCAAGCACATCCCCCCGCCAGGAGCCGGCTGATGCGTATTCTGCTGATAGACGACCACGGCATCCTCAGGGCCGGGGTCAAGAGCCTTATCCAGGCCGTGCATCAGGACGCCCAGGTGTTGGAGGCTTCCTGCACCGCAGAAGCATTGGAACTGGTGCGTGGCCAGGCCTTCGACGTGATCTTCCTGGACTTGTGCATCCCCACCTCGGCCACCAGCAACGACCTTACGCCCGACAACGGCCTGAGCCTGCTGTCGCTGTTCAAGTCCGGCCGCGAGGCGCCAGCCGACCCCGATCCTGCCAGGTGCGTGACGGCGCCGGTGATCGTGATGTCGGCGGAGTCGGAGCGGCGTTTCGTCGACGAAGTGATGCGCCGCGGTGCTTCGTCCTTCGTGCCCAAGGCCAGTGCCCATGAAGTGATGCTGGAGGCCATCAACCGCGCGCTCAACGGTGGGGTCTACCTGCCCAGCGAGGCGATTGGCAAAGGCGGCCAGGCACCCTCCTCTGCCTTCCACGAGCAACCCGCAACACCGCTCGGCCCCAAGGACCTGGGCGTGACACCGCGCGAGTTCGACATTCTGCGCCTGGCGTTGCAAGGCAATGCGCCGTGGAAGATCGCGGCGATTCTGGAGATCAACCCGGTCAACGTGCGTCAGTACCTGAGCAAGCTCTACGGCAAGTTCGGGGTCATCGACCTGTATGGCCTGCAAGGCCTGTTCGCCAAGACCGGTCAGGTGCTGGGGGTGCTGTCTTCACCGGCCTCGCCAGCATTAGCCAGCCGACCGCGAGACAAGAGCTGCTGAACGGCAGCCATCAGGATGGCTGCGCTTTCGCCTTTGCCGACGGCCCGTGACAGGCTGTCGTCATGCAGCGGTTGGCGCAACAGCTCGGCGGTGTAGAGGATCGCTGGCACGTGCGCCCAGTCGTAAAACGCCCGCACCTGCTCGATCAGCGCCACGCCGACCAGGCCGTCGCGCAGTTTGTAGTCGCAGATGAGCAGGTCCGGGTAGCGATCCGGCGCCCGCGCCAACGCTTCCTGCAAGGTATTTTGGTCCTCGGCCGTGGCGACGATGGCGCCCTGCAGGCTCAGCGACTTCGACAAACTGTCGAGGATGCGTTTATCGTCATCGACCAGCAGGACATAGGCCCCGGCGATGTCCAGGCACGTGTCATCGACCTGCGGCGCCGGCACACTGGCGCCCGTCGACAGTGCTCCCCCCTGGAACAGAGGGCAGTCGACCGAAAAACGGCTGCCGTGCCCGGGGCGGCTGCTGAAACTCAGCCGATGGCCCGGCAAGCGATCAATGAAGTTTTTCACGATCGACAGCCCCAAACCTAAGCCGCGCCGGGTGTCATGGCTGGGGTTGTCGACCTGAAAGAACTCCTCGAAGACCTTGCTCTTGAACGCGTCGGGTATGCCGATACCCGTATCGACCACATCGACGCGCACGGTAGTCCTGCCCGCCACGCTGCCGACCACCACGCCGCCCCGCTCGGTGTACTTGACGGCATTAGAGATCAAGTTGCCCAGCACACGCTTGAAAATCGCCCGGTCTGAATCGAGCACGGCATCCTGCCGGCGCTGCTGCAACTTCAGGCGCAAGCCCTTGGCGTGCGCCAACGGCTGGTGCAGCGATTCGAGCTCGGTCATCAGCGCGTTCAGGGAGAACGGCTCGATGGCCGGTTGCGACTCGCCACTGGTAAACACTTCGCGCAGGCCGGTGAACAGGGCGCTGATTTCCCGGCCGGACACGTCGATATCGTGGAAAATCTCCTGCAGGCGTTCATGCTGGCCCTGCTCGACCAAACGCTCGCCAACGTACGCCAGGGAGGCAATGGAGGCCAAGGGTTGCATGGTGTCGTGGTAGGCCGCGCGGACGAAGCGGGTGCTGGCTTCGGCCTTTTCGCGGATTTCCACGGCTTTTTTCGCCTCTTGGTCGAACAAGGCCTTCAGCGCATCGTCCGCTTTCTGTTTCTCGCGGCGGACGCGGAAGTTGGCTTGCTCCAGGCTTTCGTTCTTTTTGTTCAACGCCAGGGATTTAAGATAGCCCTCCCGCGCAACTTTCTCGGCGCGCACACTGATGGTCCAGCCCACCAGTGCAAACGCCAGCAGGTAAAACATGGCGGGGAAAAAGTTGGTACCCAGAACACCCGTCGTTACTTCCTGCACACAGAGCAGCAGCACGCAATAGCCGGTACTGAACAACGAATAGCGCGCCAGCAGCGCCAAGGTGCCGTGCTGAAAGAAGATAACCAGGACAATGCCGACAAAGTAGTAATTGTAATTCAACGGCGCGGGGACAATTTGCATCATTGCCACCAGGCAGGTCTGGGCGAAGCACACCGCAATCACCACGGTTCTGTTCACCCACCATTCGTTGTCAAAACGCGAGATGAATGACACCCAGGTTGCTGCGGCTACTGCCACGGTGCCTGCCAGCCGCCACACCAGGATCCAGTAGAAGTCCAGGCGCGAAAGCGCCTGCTCATGGCGCACGTAGTGGTAATAATCCCAATAGCCAAAACCAGCCCATACGGCAATGGCCACAAACATGAACAAGCGTCGCCTGCGAAGGTTTTCTGCAGCCTGGGTATCGAGAAAACCCTGTTCGTCCTGCGCATTGGCGAAGGGTTTCGGCAGGCCGAAAAGTTCAACTGCGGCCTCTTTGATTTCATGCCATCTGGTCATGTTGGCCACTCACGCTGTTGATACTACAGCTGTTGCACCACAACTGTTGCACCACCCAAGTTGCACTACCGCCGTTGTATTTTCCGAACACTGCTTCGGTGAGAAGCTGAACCCATCGACACACTTCAACTTCGAAACAACGGGAGCAGGCATCATGAACACCAACGCTGAAAGTAAAGCACCTGCTGGCAAACCCGCCATCGAAGCCGGCATTCGCGCAACCTGGTGTGCTGCGCGCTGCCGCTGAAACGGAACTGGCATGGCCCACTGCGCCCAAGTGGCCAGACCGTTGCCCAAGCAAGCGGGCGATAACCCTACGCAGGCAAGCCTGCGAGGAAACCGAGGTGCATCATGAAACTGATAAAAACCATCGCGATTGGCAGTGTGCTGCTTGGCCTGGCCGGCGCCGTGCATGCTGAAGACGGCTCTCAGCGGGCTGAACAGTTCAAGCAGAACTTCCTGGCGGAGCAGGCACGCCTCTGGGGCAAGGACACGGCCGAGCAGAAACAGCAGATCGCCCAGGTGCAAGCCAAACAACAGCAGCAAGAGGGCCACGCACAAACGGCGGTAAGCAAGGACTTCTGATGGTAAAAACCAGGCACGAAAAAGCCAGGCTGATACCTGGCTTTTTCGTGCTAGCGCCAAGGCTTTGTTCGGGTTCAAGGCCTCTTCGCAGCACAAGGCTGCTCCTACAGGGCACCGGGTAGCGCCAGCACCGCCAGCAGTTTGTCTCTGGTTGGTTGAGTGCATGGCTGCATCGGCTCGCGCAGCTCGTCGCTCATCAACCCCTGCAACTGCAATGCGGCCTTGACCACGGCCGGGTTGGGTTCTGCAAAGGCCATCCTGATCCAGGGCAGCAACTGGTAGAACGTGCCACGCGCAGCCACCCAGTCGCCGCTATCGACCTGCCGCAGCATGCGCACGTAAAGGTGTGCATGCACATGCGCCGAAGCCGAAATGGCCCCTGCACCGCCCAGGCACAGGTTGTTGAATATTTGCAGGTCTTCACCGGCCAGCACCTGCGCGTGGCCGTCCTGGATCAGGGCCATGGTGGTTTCGCTGTCACCGCCGCAGTCCTTGACTGCCGCGATGCGTGGGTGGCGCACAATCCGGCGCAAGGTTTCGCGCTCGATGCGCACGCCGGTGCGGTAAGGGATGTCGTACACGATAAGCGGCACGCTGGCGGCATCGGCTACGGTATTGAAGAACGCTTCGATGCCAGCCTGCGAAGGGCGGATGTAGCAAGGTGCCGGCACCAGTAGCCCGCCAATGTCGCGCTGCTGGATTTCAGCCTGGAATGCCAACAGTTCGCGCAGGTTGTAACCCGACAGGCCCATCACCACCTGGCCTGGCGCCACCCAGGCCAGCACCGCGTCCAGCACGGCCAGTTGCTCGGCCTTGGACAGTGCTGCCGCTTCGCCCGTGGTACCGCACACCACAAACCCGGCTACGCCGTCTTCGAGCAGCTTCTTCACCAGCTTTTCCAGGGCGGCGAAGTCAACTTCATTGGCGCGCATGGGTGTGACGAGGGCGATCCAGATACCACGGAAATTCGACATGCAAAAACTCCTGATGTTGACCGAAAGTCAGCGTCAGCGGGTGAAGAGTCGAAGTGGTCTGGCAGGGATACCTGGCGCCTTCTGTCTCGTCAGCCCATCTGACGAGACAGCGCGCCTCGGTCAGATGAGCGGCTGTTTCTTGGATTTCTTGGCAACGGCAACGCACGCGCCTGCCTGGGCAATGAAGCCCGAAGCGGAAATGGCGTGGTTGGATGTGGACATCATGAGAAAGCCCGTTGCGTAGGTATGGCTGGATAATGGTGGGGCGGCGGACCAGATGTCAACCTTGTGTTGCCCAGGTAGAGCATGCCGATGTGCGGTAAGGTTAGCTGTCAGGCAGATGCTGATTTACCGGAGACACACATGCTTCGCATTTTTGAACGCTGGCTAGACCCCTTCCCCCCTGACGAAGTACCGCCGCCGCCGGTTGGCCTGTTGCGCTTCATGTGGGCCTGCACCCGGGGCGCCCGCGGCTACATTCTTGCCTTGGCACTGCTCAGTGCCGGGGTGTCGATTTACGAAGCCTGGCTGTTTGCCTTCCTCGGCCAGGTGGTCGACCTGCTTTCGGCCTGGCAGGCCGGTGGCGCCGCCGCCAGCACGCAGGAAAGCCACGTACTGTGGGGGATAGGCATCGTCCTGGTGACCAGCATCGGGCTGGTGGCGCTGCGCACCCTGGTGCAGCACCAGGTGCTGGCAATCAATCTGCCGCTGCGCCTGCGCTGGGACTTCCATCGCCTGATGTTGCGCCAGAGCCTGTCGTTCTTCTCCGACGAGTTCTCTGGCCGGGTTACCACCAAGGTGATGCAGACAGCGCTGGCGGTGCGCGAGGTATTGTTCACGCTCATCGAGATCCTGCCCGGCATCGGCGTGTACTTCATTGCAATCATCGCCCTGGCCGGTGGCTTTGCCTTGAAACTGATGCTGCCGTTCATTGCCTGGCTCGTGCTGTTCGGGCTGGCCATGCTGTATTTCGTGCCACGCCTGGGCAAGGTCGGGCAAGAACAGGCCAACGCAAGGTCGTCGATGACCGGGCGGATTTCCGATGCCTACACCAACATCACCACGGTAAAACTGTTCTCGCACTCCAAACGCGAAGCGCACTTTGCCCGTGCAGCCATGGAGGATTTCAAGCAGACCGGCTTTCGCCAGATGCGCCTGGTCAGCCAGTTCGAAATCGTCAACCAGGCACTGGTAGTGGGCTTGATCTTTGGCGCAGGCGGCTACGCGCTGTGGCTGTGGCACCAGGGCCAGGTCGGCACAGGGGCGGTCGCGGCCATTACCGCCATGGCCCTGCGTATCAACGGCATGTCGCACTGGATCATGTGGCAGATGACCTCACTGTTCGAAAGCATCGGCACGGTGCAGGACGGCATGGCCACCCTCACCCGCGGCCCCAAGGTACAGGATGCGCCGGATGCCACCGAGTTGGTAACCCGCGGCGGCGCGGTGAGCTTCGACAAGGTCTGCTTCAACTACAACGGCGAGCGCCAGGTGCTCAACGACCTGAGCCTGCATATTCGCCCAGGCGAAAAGGTGGGGCTGGTCGGCCGCTCCGGCGCTGGCAAGTCCACCTTGATCAACCTGTTGCTGCGCTTCTACGACGTGGACAGTGGCGAAATCCGCATCGATGGGCAGAACGTCGCCAAGGTGATGCAAGATAGCCTGCGCAGCGCCATCGGCATGGTCACCCAGGACACCTCGCTGCTGCACCGCTCGATTCGTGACAACATCGCCTATGGGCGCCCGGACGCAACCGACGCGCAAATCCGCGCCGCTGCAGCCAATGCCCAGGCCGATGGTTTCATCAGCCAGCTCAGCGACCGCCAGGGCCACAACGGTTACGACACCTTGGTGGGCGAACGCGGTATCAAGCTGTCTGGCGGCCAGCGCCAGCGCATCGCCATTGCCCGGGTCATGCTCAAGAACGCACCGATCCTGCTGCTGGACGAAGCCACCAGTGCGCTGGACTCGGAAGTGGAAGTGGCGATTCAGGAAAGCCTGGACGAAATGATGCAGGGCAAGACCGTCATCGCCATCGCCCACCGGTTGTCAACGATTGCCGCCATGGACCGGCTGATCGTGATGGATGAAGGGCGCATCATCGAGCAAGGTACCCACGCCGAGCTGTTGGCGAAGAACGGTACTTATGCCCGACTGTGGCAGCACCAGAGCGGTGGGTTCCTGGGTGAAGACCAGGGCGTGGCCGAGGCGGTTGAATAGGCTCACCTGAAGCTGACGACGCGATGGATGGCACCGGCTGCGCCGGTGTTCGCTGGCATGCCCGCTCCCACAATGGTCGCGCCAGCTTTTAGATGTTGTGCAAGGCAGTTGCCCCCACTGAGATCGCGTCTACCTGAATCTGGTACTTCAACCAAACACATGCGAGGGCCGGCGCAGCACCGGGTCGAAGGGGTTGATCCGTTCGCCAATCGCCGCCGCCTCGCGCTTGAGCAATGCCACCACGGTGGGCATGCGATTGGGCCCCAGGCGGTCGCTGATGGTCGCCACGCTCAACGCTGCCACCGCATGGCCGTTCCGGTCCAGAATCGGCACTGCCAGGCCGGCCATGCCGTCGAGCACTCCGGTGTTGCGCCCGGCGTAGCCGAGGCTGCGCACGTTGTCGATTTCGGCACGCAGCAACACTTCGTCGTAATGGTGAAAGTCCTTCAACCGCGGCAGGTTGTAGCGGATCACCTCGTCCCGCTCCTCCTCAGGCAGGAAGGCCAGGATCGCCAGGCTGCCCTGCCCCACGCCCAACGCCACGCGGCCGCCGATGTCCCCGGTAAAGGTACGGATCGGGTACGGCCCTTCGCTGCGGTCCAGGCACACGGCATCGAACCCCGAACGCGCCAGCAGAAATAGCGAATCGCCCAGCGAAGCCGACAACCGCAGCAGGCTGGGGCGCACCACATCGCGCAGGTTGCCCGCCTGCCCGGCCTTGGCCGCCAGGGCAAAGAAATCCAGGCTCAGCCGATAACGCTTGCTGGTGGCGCACTGGTCGACCATGCCCTCCTCGATCAGGCTACGCAACAGCCGATGGGTGGTGGGCTGCGCCAGGCCAACCCGCAGCGCCAGCTGGCTGACCTTCTCGCCCTCCCCCCCGCAATCACCTAGCGCGCGCAGCACGGCGAACAAACGCGACACTGCACTTACGCCGACTTCCTTGGCGTGTTCATTTCGTTTACCGGAATCCATTTTTCGTTAAACCCATAAAAATTTCATTGAGTGGAATAATTTCAAAATAGCTGTCACTCAGTGAAATTACTCTTTGTCGCCATCCTAATCATTGCCCTACTCTCCGGTCCATAGGGCGATATCACAACATCGGCCGCCGCCATAGAAGCGAGCGCCAACGTCCGTAAAAGCTTTGCTTTTCGCCGCTGGCGCTCTGCCCACCCTGAAACTGCCGGGTTACCCCGGGTCCGTTTGCGATGGAGCACAGCCATGACCTTTCTGTTGATCGACAAGCTTTGCAAGCGCTATGGCGCTACGGAGGCAGTGGCCAGTTCGTCACTGGCCATCGAAAAAGGCGAGTTTGTCTCCCTGCTCGGCCCTTCTGGCTGCGGCAAGACCACCACCCTGCAGATGATTGCTGGCTTCGTCGAGGTCACCAGTGGCCGCATCGTCCTCGACGGCCGCGACATCACCCACGCCAAGCCGGCCAGCCGGGGCCTGGGTGTGGTGTTCCAGAGCTACGCGCTGTTCCCGCACATGACCGTGCGCGACAACGTTGCCTTCGGCCTGCGCATGCGCAAGGTGGCCAACGCCGAGATCGCTCGGCGCGTCGACCAGGCGTTGGCGTTGGTACGCCTGGACAAGCACGCCGAACGCTACCCGCGTGAACTGTCCGGCGGCCAACGCCAGCGTGTAGCCCTGGCCCGCGCACTGGTGATCGAACCGCCGGTGCTGCTGCTGGACGAGCCGCTATCAAACCTGGACGCGCACCTGCGCGAAGAGATGCAGTTCGAGATCTGCCGTATCCAGAACGAAGTAGGCATCACCACCCTGATGGTCACCCACGACCAGGCCGAAGCCCTGTCGATCAGCGACCGGGTGGTGGTGATGGAAGCCGGGCGCATCACCCAGATCGATGACCCTTACCGTCTCTACGAGCACCCGGGCACGCCGTTCATTTCCGACTTTGTCGGCAAGGCAAACCGCCTGCATGGCGTCACAGGCCCCGGCGGGTTACCGCAGGCAGCCGCCCAGGGCCCGCTGACCCTCAGCCTGCGCCCGGAAAAGATCAGCCTGGGTGCAGCCGGCAGCGGCAAGCTGGCAGGCCGCGTCAGCTGCCGTTACTTCCTTGGCAGCCAGTGGCTGTACCGCGTCGATACCGCCTTGGGCAACCTGGCGGTGGTCCGCGCCAACGATGGCAGCACGCCGCTGGACGAAGGTACCCAGGTCGGCCTGGACTGGAACGATGCCCTGCTGCGGGTGCTGAACACAGCCGAGGTGGCCGCATGAGTACGGCAAAACTGCGCAGCAACAGCTGGGGCTACGGCCTTAGCAGCCCGGCCCTGCTGTTGTTCCTGGCGTTGCTGGTGATGCCGCTGGGGCTGACTGTGCTGTTGTCGTTCAACGCGTTCGACTACACCAGTGGTATCCAGGCCGGCCAGTACACCTTCAGCCATTACCTGAGCCTGGTGACCGACACCTATTACTACGAAATCTTTTTCCGCACCTTCTGGATCAGTGCCCTGGTCACCTTGTTGTGTGTGCTGATCGGCATCCCCGAAGCCATGGTCCTCAGCCGCATGGGCGCGCCGTGGCGCTCGATCTTCCTGATCCTGGTGCTGACCCCGCTGCTGATTTCGGTGGTGGTGCGCGCCTTCGGCTGGAGCCTGCTGCTGGGCTCTGACGGCCTGATCAACCAAGGCATCAGCGCCCTCGGCGGGCAGCCGGTGAAGCTGCTGTACACCCCGTTTGCGGTGATCATCGGCCTGGTCCACGTGATGCTGCCGTTCATGATCATCCCGGTGTGGACCTCGCTGCAAAAGCTCGACCCGGCCGCCGAGCAGGCCGCGCTGTCGCTGGGCGCCAGCCAGTGGACGGTGTTCCGTCGCATCGTGCTGCCACAGATCATGCCCGGTGTGCTGTCGGGCACGCTGATCGTGTTCGGCCTGGCCGCCAGCTCGTTCGCCATCCCGGGCCTTCTGGGCGGGCGGCGGCTGAAAATGGTCGCCACCATGATCTACGACCAGTACCTGGCCGAACTGAACTGGCCCATGGGCGCCACCATCGCCGTCGCCCTGCTGCTGATCAACCTGCTGGTGATGCTCAGCTGGAACCGGCTGGTCGAACGCCGCTACAAACGCGCACTTGGAGTGTGAACCGATGACCCGTAACGGCCCGCTGGCCCTGTCCTTTCATGCCCTGGTGATGCTGTTCATGCTCGCCCCGCTGGGGGTGGTGTGCCTGGTGGCATTCACCCCGGAAAACACCCTGAGCCTGCCCACTGCCGGCTTCTCGCTGCGCTGGTTCAGCGCTGTGTTCGAGCGTGCCGACTTCCTCGACGCGTTTTACAACAGCCTGAAACTCGCCGCCCTGGCGGCCTCGCTGGCCACCCTGATCGCCGTGCCGGCGGGCCTGGCTCTGACCCGCTACAGCTTCCCTGGCCAGGGCTTTGTCAACGGCCTGCTGCTGTCGCCGATCATCATCCCGCACCTGGTGCTGGGTGTGGCCTTGCTGAGGTTGTTCGCCCTGCTTGGGGTCAATGGCAGCTTCACCTGGCTGGTGTTCGCCCACGTGGTGGTCATTACTCCGTACGTGCTGCGCCTGGTACTGGCTGCCGCCATCGGCATCGACCGCAGCGCCGAACAGGCCGCGCAAAGCCTGGGCGCCGGGCGCATCACGCTGTTCTGCAAGGTCACCCTGCCAATGATTCTGCCCGGCGTGGCCGGTGGCTGGCTGCTGGCGTTCATCAACAGCTTCGACGAAGTGACCCTGTCGATCTTCGTCACCTCGCCTGCCACCCAGACCCTGCCGGTGCGCATGTACGTATACGCCACCGAGTCCATCGACCCGATGATGGCCGCCGTCTCGGCGCTGGTGATTGCCGTCACCGCCCTGACCATGATCGCCCTGGACCGCGTGTATGGCCTGGACCGCGTGCTGGTGGGCAAGCAATGACAAGGAATGCCCCTATGCCGCTGTTCAAGCGCGTGGCCGAAAACGACCGCGAACCGTTGCCCTTCCTGCTCGACGGCCAACCGGCTCAAGGCATGAACGGCGACACCCTGCTGACCGCCATCCTGACCAACGCCACCCACCTGCGTGGCAGCGACTTCAGCGCCGAACCGCGCGCCGGTTTCTGCCTGATGGGCGCCTGCCAGGACTGCTGGGTACGCCTGCAGGACGGCCGCCGGGTGCGCGCCTGCTCGACCTTTCTGGAACCGGGCCACTGTGTCACCCGCGAACCGGGGCGCCAGCCATGAGCGCAACCGTCATCATTGGTGCCGGCCCCGCCGGCATTCGCGCCGCGCAAACCCTCGTGGCCCATGGCGTGCGCCCAGTGCTGCTGGACGAAGCCAGCCGTGGCGGCGGGCAGATCTACCGCCAGCAGCCGGCCAACTTTCGCCGCTCGGCCAAAGCGTTGTACGGCTTCGAGGCGGACAAGGCCCGGGCCCTGCACAACACCCTTGAACAACTGCGCGAGCAGATCGACTACCGCCCGGAAACCTTGGTGTGGAATGCCGAGCAGCAAGTGCTGGACACCTTGCAGCAGGGCCGGTTGGCCGAACGCCTGGCATTTGATCGGGTGATCGTCGCCACTGGCGCTACCGACCGCGTGTTGCCGATCCCCGGCTGGACCTTGCCCGGGGTGTATACCTTGGGCGCCGCGCAGATCGCGCTGAAGTTTCAGGGCTGCGCCATCGGCGAGCGGGTGGTGCTGGCTGGCAGCGGCCCGCTGTTGTACCTGGTGGCCTACCAGTACGCCAAGGCCGGCGCCACTGTCAGCGCAGTGCTCGACACCTCGCCGTTCAGCGCCCAGGTACGCGCCCTGCCGCGCCTGTTGCTGCAGCCGGGCACCTTTGCCAAGGGCCTGTACTACCGCGCCTGGCTCACCCGCAAAGGCGTGCCGGTGCATCAGGGGGTGACCCTGCTGGGCATCGAAGGCGAGCTACGCGCCAGCGCCGTACGCTGGTCGCGCAATGGCCAGCAACACAGCTTGCCGTGCGACGCCGTGGCATTCGCCCACGCCCTGCGCAGCGAAACCCAGCTGGCGGACCTGCTGGGCTGCCAGTTTGCCTGGAACAGCCTCAACCGCGCCTGGCTACCGGTACGTGACGCCCAAGGCCGCGCCAGCAGCCCCGGTGTGTACCTGGCTGGCGACGGCGCCGGCATCCTCGGTGCCGACGGCGCCGAAATGACCGGTGAACTGGCCGCCCTGACGCTGCTGGCCGACCTCGGCAAACCTGGCAACCCGCAACGCCAGCAACAGCTGGAAAAACGCCTGGCTACCCTGCAGCGCTTTCGCCAGGGCCTGGAAAAGGCCTTTCCGTTCCCCGAGCAGTGGGCGCGGCAGGCCCCGGACCCGTTGACCGTGTGCCGCTGTGAACAGGTCAGCGCTGGCGAAATCCGCGCCACCGTGCGCGCCGGGCACTGGGAAATCAACCGGGTCAAAGCCATGTGCCGGGTCGGCATGGGCCGTTGTCAGGGCCGTGTGTGCGGGGCCGCCGCCGCCGAACTGATTGCCTGCGAAAGCGGTCGGCCCATTGACCAGGTCGGGCGCCTGCGTGGCCAGGCACCGGTCAAGCCCCTGCCCTTCGGCCTGGAGATCAAACCATGAAGCGGATCGAGGTGGACGCCATTGTCGTCGGCGGTGGCATCGTCGGCAGCAGCGCTGCATTGACCCTGGCCCGCGGTGGCAAACAGGTGGCGCTGCTTGAACGTGACTTCTGTGGCTCGCACTCCAGCGGGGTGAACTATGGCGGGGTCCGTCGCCAAGGCCGCTCGCTGGCCCAGCTGCCATTGTCGATGCGTGCCCATGCCATCTGGGGGCAGTTGCGCGAGTGGATCGGCATCGACGGCGAGTACACCCGCAGCGGCCACCTGAAGCTGGCACGCAGCCAAACCGACTTCGACGCCTTGAAGGCTTATGCCCGTCGGACCCAGGCCTTTGACCTGCGCCTGCAACTGCTGGAGCACCGCGAACTGCGCCAGCGCTTCCCTTGGGTGGGCGATATCGCCGTCGGCGCGTCATATTGCCCCGACGACGGCCATGCCAACCCGCGCCTGGTGTCACCTGCCTTCGCCCAGGCGGCCCGGCACAGCGGCGCCCAGTTGCACGAACAATGCAAAGTGCTGGAGGTAGACCACGACGGCCAGCGCTTCACCGTGCGCACCAGCACAGGCCAGTGCTTCAGGGCACCCTGGTTGCTGAACTGCGCCGGTGCCTGGTCGGCGCAACTGGCCGAGTACTTCGGCGAAGCGGTGCCGCTGACTGCGGCCCACCCGGCCATGCTGGTCACCGAACCACTGCCGCTGTTCATGACCGCCAGCACCGGGGTCGAAGGCGGCGGTATCTACGCCCGTCAGGTGGCGCGCGGCAACTGCGTGCTGGGCGGTGGGCGCGGCTTTTCCCTGACCCCGACCACCGCCCGCCCGGGGCAAGCCGCAGTGCTCGACATCCTGCGTAACGCCACCGAGCTGTACCCGGCATTGGCCGGCGCCCAGGCGATTCGCACCTGGAGCGGCACCGAAGGCTACCTGCCCGATGACGAACCCGTGATCGGCCCCAGCCTGCGCCAACCCGGCCTGCTGCATGGCTTCGGCTTTGCCGGCGCCGGTTTTCAGATTGGCCCGGCAGCCGGGGAAGCCCTGGCGCAATGCGTCCTTCATGGCGCGCCAGCCATCAGCCTGGCAGCCTTTTCCATCAACCGTTTTCAGCCCAGCCACCACAAGGAAAACCTGTCATGACGCACAAGCAACGTTTGCTCGCCCTGTTCTGCACCGTACCTGGCCTGTTCGCCTGCCTGCCCGCCGTGGCGCAACCCACGCTGTACCTGGGCATGAATGGCGGCACCATGGAGCGGCTGTTCAGCGACAACATCCTGCCCCCGTTCGAGAAGGCCAACGGGGTGAAAGTGGTGATCGTCCCCGGCACTTCGGCCGACATCCTGGCCAAGGTCCAGGCCACGCCGAACAAGCCGTCGATCCACGTGATGGTGCTGGATGACGGCATCATGTACCGCGCCATCGGCATGGGCCTGTGCAGCACGCTCAAGCCCAACCCGACGCTGGCCCAGCTGCCGGAAAAGGCCCTGATCAAGGACAAGGCCGCCGCCGTCAGCCTGGGGGTGACCGGGCTTGCCTACAACAGCCGCCTGTTCAAGGAAAAAGGCTGGGCAACACCCACCTCCTGGAACGACCTGGCCGACCCGCGCTTCAAGGACAAAGTGGTGTTCCAGTCGATGGCGTCATCCACCTTCGGCTTGCACGGTTTTCTGATGTACAACCGCCTGCACGGTGGCAGCGATACCGACGTCAACCCGGGCTTCACGGCCTGGAAGAAGAACGTTGGCCCGAACGTGCTGGAGTACATCCCAAACTCGGCCAAGCTTTCGGAAATGGTGCAAACCGATGAGGCCGCGTTGTTCCCGCTCACCCCTACCCAGGTGACGGCGCTGAAGCTCAAGGGCATCCCGGTGGAATACGCCGCGCCCAAGGAAGGCGCCGTGGTGCTCAACCAGGCCGAATGCGTCACCGCCAACAACGACCAGCCGGAGCTGGCGCAAAAGCTTGCCCAGTTCCTGCTCAGCCCTGAGGCGCAAGCACCGGCACTGGAGCTGGGTGACCAGATCCCGTCCAACCCCAATACCCCGACCAGCGACAAGACCCGTGGCCAGGTCCAGGCCATGCAGACCTACCTGCAAACTGCCGTGACCATCGACTGGGACCAGGTCAACACCCAGCGCCCGGAATGGAACGCCCGCTGGAATCGTCAGATCGAGCGATAGGCCGAGGCCCCCTGGCCCGCTGCCGGCGCCCCAGGTGCCGGCCTGCGGGCACCGCCACCCCGCCTGCATGGCGCCTCAATCCAGCACTGGCCGCAACAGCGCCTGCGCCTCGTACAGTGGCGGCAAATAACGCATGCGGATTTCATCAACACTCAACCGCGAGGCATGAGTCGTGATGGTCAGCGTCGCTTTCAACTCCCCGGCACGGTCCAGCAACGGTACACCCAGCACCCGCATACCGATTTCATATTCCTGATCAACAATACAGAAGCCCTGCCCCTTCACCCGGTGCAATTCCGCCTCCAGCTGTGCCCGGTCTGTGAGCGTGTAGGGCGTCAACACCCGCAACGGGTTGCGTGCAAAGTACTCACCTCGCTCCCCCTCACCCAGCCAGGCCAGCCAGATCCGCCCGCCGGCCGTGCAATACATTGGCACCCGCGAACCGGGCCTGATCGACAACGACGCCACATGGCTATACCGGCTGCGCACCAGGTGGATGATCTCGTCACCATCGCGGGTACCCACCGACACATGCTCCTGGGTCTGGCGCGCCACCTGCTCGACAATCGGCCGCAGCATGCGCGGCAGTTGCGCCGAGTCCACGTACGCCTGGCCAATACGTAAAGCCTTGGGCGTCAGCCAGTACTCGCGGCTGTCAGTTTCGGCAAAGCCCTCGTGCACCAAAGTCAGCAAAAAACGCCGTGCGGCACTCGGCGTAAGGCCAGACAACCTGGCCGTCTGCGGCACGCTCAGGCGCGGTTGCTCAGCGCTGAACAATTGCATCAGGGCCAGGCCTTTCTGCAAGCCGGCGATCAAGTCGCGGGGGTGGATGGCGGGCGTGTTCATCTTTACGACTCGCAAGTGAAAAAAACAGCCGATTACCGCGATAACCGGATCATGATTGCGATTATCGCATCAAAAGCCCGATCAACGCATTGTTGCTCTTCCGCCGCTGCATCACGCTTGCCTCCACAACAACATCAATAAGGAGGTCAGCATGATTCGTGGTTCCACTGAACTGGTTGCCATCGTCGGTTCGCCCATTGCCCAGGTGAAGTCCCCCGAGAACTTCAACACCTGGTTCGCCAACAACAACTGCAACGTCGCCATGCTGCCCATCGACCTGCACGAAGCTGCGCTGGGCAGCTTTGCCGACAGCCTGCGCGGCTGGCAGAACCTGCGCGGGTGCGTGGTCACCGTGCCCTACAAGCAGGCCCTGGCCAGCCGCCTGGATGGTTTGAGCGAACGTGCGGCTGCCTTGGGTTCGGTCAATGTGATACGCCGCGAGCGCGACGGGCGCCTGCTGGGTGACAACGTAGACGGCGCCGGCTTCCTCGGTGCTGCGCGCAAGCACGGCTTTGACCCGGCGGGCAAACGGGCGCTGGTGATCGGTTGCGGCGGTGTTGGCAGTGCCATCAGCTACGCACTGGGCGAGGCAGGTATCGTCAGCATTACCCTCAGCGACCCCAGCACAGCGCGCATGGGCGCTGTGTGCGAACTGCTCGGCAATGCCTTCCCGGGGCTTTCGGTCAGCACACAGTTCAGTGGGCTGGAAGACTTCGATCTGGTGGCCAACGCCTCCCCGGTCGGCATGGGCACAGGCGCAGAACTGCCGTTGTCCGCTGCCCTGCTGGCCACGTTGCAGCCAGACACCCTGGTCGCCGACGTGGTCACTTCGCCCGAAATCACCCCGCTGCTGAACCGCGCCCGGCAAGTAGGCTGCGCGATCCAGACCGGCCCGGAAATGGCCTTCGCCCAACTCGGCCACCTTGGCGCCTTCATGGGCGTGACGCCGCAGGAGATCTGAGGCCATGGCGACTCTTGAACACATACAACACAGCTTTGACCTGGTGGTATTGGGCAGCGGCGCCGGTGGTTTTGCCGCTGCCGCCACAGCGGCTCGCCGCGGGCTGAAGGTGCTGGTAGTGGAAAAGGCCGAACGTTTTGGCGGCACCTCGGCGATATCCGGCGGCGCGGTGTGGCTGTATGGCACCGATCAAGCCCGCGCCGCGGGGGCCAAGGATTCACCCGAGGCCATGCGCACCTACCTCAAACATGTGATCGGCGACGGCTACGACCCAGCCCTCGCGGACGCCTTCATCGAACATGGCCACCAGGCACTGCGTTGGCTGGAACAGCACACCGAGCTGCGCTACGCCCTTCGACCGCACTCCCCGGATTATTACCCCGATGCCCCTGGCGCCACCCAGTTTGGCCGGGCGCTGGAAATGGTCGAGTACGACGGCAAGCACCTCGGCCCACGCTTCAAGGACCTGCAAATGCCACCGCCCGGCATGCTGTTGTTCGGCGGCATGATGGTCAACCGCGTGGATATCCAGCATTTCCTCAGCATTCGCCGCTCGCCCAGGTCGTTGTGGCATTGCCTGAAACTGATGGCACGTTACGCACGGGACCGCCTGCAGCACCCGCGTGGCACCCGGTTGACTACCGGCAACGCACTGATCGCCCGCCTGGCCACCAGTGCCTTTGCCCATGGCACACAGCTGTGGCTGCGCAGCGAGGCCCTGGAACTGATCGTTGAACAGGGCGCGGTCACGGGCGTGGTGGTACAGCACCAGGGGCGCCGCGAACGGGTACTGGCCCGCGGCGGTGTGGTGTGCGCCATGGGCGGGTTCGCGGCAGGCGCGCTCGCCGCTGGCTACCGGCCAGCCCAGCAAGCACCGCACCTGACCATGTCACCCGCTGCCAACGACGGCGCTGCCCTGCGCCTTGGCCGGGCTGTTTCGGCAGCGCAGGGCGAGGGCCTGGCGGCCAACTTCTTCTGGGCGCCGGTTTCCGAACTGCGCCACGCCAGTGGCGAGCGTGAGCGCTTCCCGCATCTGGTTACAGACCGCGCCAAACCCGGCGTGATCGCGGTGAACCCGGCCGGGCGGCGCTTTGTGAACGAATCCGACTCCTACCACCACTTCGTGCAGACCATGTTCGCCAACGGCCTTTCCAGCTGCTGGCTGGTCTGCGACGCCGAGGCCATGAACCGCTATGGCCTGGGCCTGGCGCGGCCAAAACCGGTGAACAACCAGGCGCTGATCGACGCCGGTTACCTGTATCAGGCGGCAACACCACAGGCCTTGGCCCAGGCCATCGGCGTTGACCCAGAGGTGCTTGCGCAAACCCTTGAGCAGTTCAACGCAGATGCCCGCTATGGCATCGATCGCGCGTTCGGCAAAGGCGGCAACAGCTACAACCGCTACATGGGCGACCCGCAGCACACTCCCAACCCCTGCCTGGCGCCACTGGCAAGCGGGCCGTTCTATGCCATTCGCATTCACACCGGCGACCTCGGGTCGGCCTGCGGCCTGGTCACCAACGCCGATGCCAACGTGCTGAACCGCAGCGGCCAGCCGATTGCCGGGCTGTACGCAGTCGGCAACGACATGAACTCACTGATGAAGGGCACCTACCCCGGCCCCGGCATTACCCTGGGCCCCGCCCTAACCTTCGGCTGGCTCGCTGCCAACCACATCACCGCGCGCCTGCAGGCGCCGGCCACCCAAACGGAGACCCCGGCATGTACTACGAACTGAGAACCTACACCCTAGACCCACTAAAAATGGCCGACTGGCTGGCCCTGTACCAAAGCCATGCGCTGGAAGTGCAAAGCGAGCACCTGGGTAACCTGGTGGGCTTTTTCACCAGCGAGTTCGGCGACGTCAACCAGGTGGTGCACATCTGGGGCTATGCCAGCCTCGACGAGCGCATCGCCCGCCGCGCCGCAATGGCAGCCGACCCGCGCTGGGCGGAATTCTCGCGGCGTAACCGCGAACTGGCGGCAGTAGTACGCCTGCAATCGCGGCTGATGCGGCCCACCGGCTTTTCGCCGCTGCAGTAAACCGTAAGCCATCTCCTACCAACGCCTGAGCGGAACCCTTGCATGCAACCCCTCGAATGCGACGTACTCGTCATCGGTTCCGGTGCCTCTGGCCTGGCGGCCGCCGTTACCGCCGCGCATCACGGCCTGCACGTGATCGTTGCTGAAAAAGCCAGCCAGCTGGGCGGCACCAGCGCCTGGTCGGGGGGCTGGCTATGGGTACCGCGCAACCCGCTGGCCGTTGCCGAAGGCATCGTCGAAAACGACGATGCCCCAGAACGCTACCTGCGTGCGCAAACCCATACGCACGAGCTGGACCCACGCCAGCGTGCATTCCTGCGCCACGGCCCGGAAATGGTGGCGTTTTTCCAGCAGCACACCGCCGTAAAGTTTCAATCCGGTAGCCGCATGCCCGACATGCGCGAAGGTGACGGCAGCGCAAACGGCGGCCGTTCGCTGTGCGCACTGCCCTACGACGGCCGCCTGCTCGGGCCTTGGCTGCACAAACTACGCCCGCCGCTGGACATCGTCAGCCTGGCCGGCATGGGCATTGCCGGCGGCGCCGACATGGCCGCCTTTTTCAATGCCACGCGCTCGCCCAAGGCAGCATTGCATGTAGGTAAGCGCCTGCTGCGCCACGGGCGCGACCTGCTGCTACACCGACGCGGCCAGCAACTGGTCAATGGCAACGCACTGGTGGCACGCCTGCTGCGCAGCGCGCTGGACCTGGGTGTGACGCTGCTGACCGACAAGCCGGCCAGCCGCCTGTTGGGGGAAGACCGGGTCAGCGGCGCGCTGTTTGCCGATGGCCAGGCGATCCACGCACGCCGGGGGGTGGTGCTGGCCTGTGGCGGCTTCCCGCACGACCGCGAGCGCATCGCTCAATTGATGGCGCATGCGCCGGATGGCACCCGGCATTACTCTGCAGCGCCCAACGAAAATAGCGGCGACGGCCTGCGCCTGGGTGAACAGGCCGGTGGTCTGGTAAGTACCAAGCTGGCGCAATCCGGGGCCTGGGCACCGGTTTCGCGGGTACCCCGCAGTAATGGTACCTTCGGCCATTTCCCACACCTGATCGACCGCGCCAAACCCGGCTTCATCGCCGTGCGCCGCGATGGCCGACGCTTCGTCAACGAAGCCGATTGCTACCATGACTTCATGAACGCACTGTTCGCTGCCACGCCGCAAGGCGAGCCACCTGAGGCCTGGCTGATCTGCGACCACCCCGCGCAACGCCGCTACGGCATCGGCTGGGCCAAGCCGTTTCCCTTCCCCACCCGCTTTTATCAACGCTGCGGCTACCTGCACAGCGGCGCTACGCTGGCACAGTTGGCGAAGCGCTGCGGGATCGATGCCGCGCAGTTACAGCGCACGGTGGACGGTTTCAACCACTCTGCGGCACAGGGTGAAGACCCGACCTTCCAGCGCGGCGCATCGGCCTACAACAGGGCCCAGGGTGAACCGCAGCAGGCACCCAACCCGTCGCTTCGGCCGTTGCTGGAGGGGCCGTTTTATGCGGTTAAACTGCTGCCAGGCAGCCTTGGCACCTTCGCTGGCCTGGGCACCGACGCCTCGGCCCGGGTGCTGGACCACGCGGGGCAGCCGATACCCGGGCTGTTTGCGGTGGGTAACGACATGCACAGCGTGATGGGCGGGTATTACCCGAGTGGTGGTATTACCCTTGGCCCGGGGATGACCTTTGGGTATCTGGCCGGTAGAGCGTTAAGTGGCCTGCGTTCACAGTGAACACCGCAAGGGCTGATTTTCATAAAGGCTGCCCATGCGCCTGCTCTACCTGAGCCACCTTGGGCGGCTGTTGCAACAACCCTCGCGGCAACCGGAAGCTTTTGAACGGTTGCTGGGTGATGGGATTGAAGGCTTTTTCAGCATTCAGTCGATAGCGCATCACGCCATCACCGGTCCGGAAGCTCAGATCTACGCTGGTTGGCGTCCGCCCATTGAGTGAGCCGCGGCTGAGCAAGCGGAACATCGACCATGGCCCGCGGTACTCCAGGCTGCTGCTGTTACCGTTCTGCCTCAGCAAGGTAAGGTTGCTGCGCACCTGCTGCCCCAAGGTATTGGGCCAGACGATCCCGGTGATCTGGCTCGGCCCATGAGTGTAGGAAATCAGCTGACCATCGAGGTCCAGCAGACTGGTGCGCTGGTTAGCGCTGAGCCCCAACGGCTCGATGCTGAACTGCACGCTCAGGTTGCCGCGCTGATCGAAGAAGGTTTCGCGGATGCGATCTGCCAGCTCGAGTTGCTCGATCACGTCGCTGCGAATCAACGAGCGCCCTTGCTGGCCGGCCTGCAGGGCTTCAAGGTTGTCCTTCAGGAAGACCTTCAGGTACTGATCATGAAATTGCTGCAGCCTCCCTTTCGGCCCGAAGAACGCCTCGAAGTCATCCAGTGAACCATCGGGTGCCTTCACCATAAAGGGGTAGCGGCCTGCCAGACGTTGCTGGAAGAAACCGTACACTTCAGCATCCCAACGCCGCTCCAGTTCGCGCAGTGCTTCAACGTTCAGCACCTGGGCGGTCTGGTCGGCGAGCTTTCGGACCTGTTGGTTGATGGGCTCCGGCAAGCCTGTGGCAATACGTTGAAGGGTGCCTATCGGGTCATGCCCCGTCATCGCAAAGCGCTGATGCACAGCTTGCAGTGCGGCCTTGCCGCGGTCCGGGCTGTCCTGTACGGCCTTGGCGTAGTCCAGCACGGCAGCAACAGCGCCAAGGGTTTCATCGTAGTAGCTCGGCTTTTCTCCTGTCGCCCGCAGCATCGCGCCCAAGCCTGCAAATGCCCGCTGGATGGCCAACGCTTGCTGTTGCTCGGGTTTGCCCGTTGCTGAGCGCAGCGTATTCAGTTCACCCGTTATTTCAACACCAGCCGGTGAAGCGAGTGAGGTGTTATCCCTGACCGTATCCAGCAGGCGCTGCAAAGGTGCTGCTGGGCCGGTCAACTGCTGCAGGACCGTGACACCATGGTCCAGATCACGGAAGTCGGCGACGGTGAATGCATTCAAGGCGCGTCGCCAGCTGTCAATGTAATCGGCGCTGTAGAGGTTATGCAGCCGTTCGGTCAACGCATTGCGGTCGACGTCCGAATAGTCGAGTTGGCTGCGCTCGCCCAAGGCCCACTGATCGACCATCGCCATTTCAGCGAACCGCTGGCTGCGCGGCTCGAAGTATTCCCTGAAGCCTTTGGCGGTAAGCATGGCGGCCAGCAGTACCTCCTCCTCCCCTTGACTGGCCCCGGAAGACGGCTGGTACACCACATCGAACGCAGGCCCTACCTGGTGGCGCAGGTCCAGACCGCTGCGCAACTGCTCTTGCGCCTGTTGCTTCAGCCCTGCATAGACCCGCTGTGGCAACGGCAATTTGCGCAACGCCTGCTGCACTTCGCTGACACGCTGACGGTACTGCGGCAAATCCGTGTCTGCATAGGCCAAGGCGTACTTCAAATGCTGCATGAGGTCACGCTGCAGTTGCCCTTGCCCAGGAAATGCCCGTTGCCAATGACGGGCCATCCAGTCCTCGACCCATTCGGGCCGGCGGCTGTCGCGATCCTCGATCATCCGGTAAACCCTGAGCGCGGCCATTTGCTGCTCGCTGCCAGAAGGCGCTGCGTTCATGGCATCGATCACACCACTGGCCAACGCCGGCAAGAAACGCCTGGACAACAAGCTCAGGTACGCCTCATCAACCAGGGGGCCAATGTTGCGCCCTTGATACAGACCAAAATCGGCAACACCCAGCCACGCCGCGCGATAGTCGCCAAACACCGCCACCGCATCGCGGATCTGGTCCAGTGGCTCCAGCAGGTTGCGCCCGGTCGGATCAAGCCGCAGATCGACTTCGTGACGGCTGTACTCCTGGCTTTTGGCGAACACACCGGCAGCCTTGGAGCTATTGATATCGAAGTAGCGCTGCCAGCTGGCGATGGCGATACTGAACGCCAGGAGGCCTACGCCCGAACCAATCCACAGCAATTGGCGCTTGCTGCGCGCTACCCGGACGTTGTCGCCTGCCAGGCCGGCCTCCTGATAGATAACCCGCCTGAATACTTGCTGGATGAAATAGACCAACGCCTTGCCCTGCGCCTTGCCCTCACGCAGGGGAAGTTTCGTCTTGTAGGGTTGTGCCGCTTCACGGACAAATGCATTGCTCATGTCGCCGTGCTGCACCACTGACGACCAATATACACCACGTACCAACGGTGGCGTGGTGAACCGGTCACTTGCCAAGGCTTCGCGCAGAAATGCCAGCAGTATGGGTCGCAACCCGATCAGTTGGGCTTGCAGTGAGAACAGGCGCCCGCACGGCGCTGTTTTGCCCAGTACGTCCAGGCGATCGATGACCTGCTCGTTCAATGTGGCGAGAAGCTGCCCGTAGTGCTCGTCATACTCATCCAGCCAGGCATCGAACGACTCAACTGCATCCAGCTTGAACGTGAACCCCAACAGGCTTTCACGCTTGGCGGCGGGAAGCTTGCCGTAGAACTGGTCGAAGCCGTCCAGCAGATCGAATTTGGTCAGTACCACGTACAGTGGCAGGCGCGACCCCAGCTGGGTGCTGACTTCGTACAGGCGTGTGCGCAACCCATGGGCCAGCGCGACGCGTTGGTCGGGCTTGCCATGCAACAGCGCCGGCAACTCGACGACCAGCAACACACCATTAAGCGCCCGCTGGCTTCGATTACGCACCAGCCAGCTCAACAAGTGCTCCCACAACCGGGCCTCGGTACCGAGCGCCGCGCAGGGTCCAGACTCGGAGGGGTCGTTGGCGGCCGAGCCAGCCGGGGGCTTTTGACTGATGAAGATACCGGGCGGGTCAATGATCACGGCATCGTCGCTGACCCACCAACCGACCGGGTAAGCCGGTGCTTCAACCTGTCGACCCCGTGCCTGGGCCTGGTCGATTCGCGTCAGGGTAAAGCGCTGATCGGTGCGGTCGATGAAGCTGGTTTTACCGGATTTTTCATCGCCCAACACCAGGTACCAGGGCAGCCGGTACAGGGCGCGTCGCCCACCGGCATTGTCGAGGTATCGCTCAAGCCCTTGGCTCAACGCCTTCTCTTGCGCCTGCATGAACGGTAGCGTGCCATCCAGTTCGACGGCGCGTGCCTGCCGGCGTTCTGCTTGCAGGCGGCGTAAGCGCCGGCGCACCACCACAAGCCAGCACAAAAGCGGCACCAGCACGACTACCAGGCTTGCCACGCTGCGATGAGCCACACTTGCCAGCGGCTGTTGCTCACGCCACATCCATTGCGGGCCAAGCCACCAGATAGCGACCAGCAACAGCAAGGCGCCAAGCCCAAGCAGCAGCGGCAGCGCCAGGCCAATGCGCGTTACCCACGGCAAGCCCCAACGTTTGAGTTGCGTCCATATTTGATTCATCGAGGCTCCTGATCCTTGTCTTGAACTGCCAGCGCTGGGGATGTCGCGTACTGCTGAAGCCGCTGGAACACTTCTGGCTCCCACGCACTGGCGGTGGTTTGCTGCATCGTTTGGGCAACGCTGGCGCACAGGTCCTGGGCCAGCCACGACACCCCCCGTGCGGCCAGCAGGTCGGCAGCGATCACGGTGGCGTGGCAGCGCTCACGGGGAGCACGAAAGCCCGCTTGCAGCCCTTGCAGCCTGAGGAGAACCGGCTCTACACCAGTGGTTTCCAACTGGCTGACCAGCTCCTCGCGCAGGCCGCCAAACTCGTGGGAGGTTGAACTTTGCTCGGAGGGCCCTTGCGTGCCTTTGAGCCAGGCCAGGCATTGGTCGTCGACAAACACCGTGCCGTCACTGAAGCACAACTGCTGCAGCGCCGGCATTCGCTGTACGAACCGGGCAGTCGCACAACGGATGGCTTCAGCCACCTCGCCCATCGCCAGCCGTGCGGCAACGGTCGCAGCCAGAAAGCTGCCACGAATCCAGTAGGGGCAAGCCGTCACGCTTTTTTCAATACGCTGAAGCAGCGCAGGGTCAAATGACGAACTGGCAATGGCCTCTTCATAGACCCGCGTGATATCCAGCGGAACCGCCATCAATTCCGTACGGTTGCCCTGCCTGGCCGGGGGAGCAGCCTGAATGTGCGCCCACAACCCAAAACGCCGTAACTGGTAGCCAGTGGCGTCATAAGGGTCCTGCTGGTTGATGAGCTCGGCCATGGCGAGCACAGCCCGCCGTGTCTCACGCTCATTGCCCATCGACAGGTGTGACGCGGGTGTGGCGATGACGTCGGCCAGCGGCGCAGGTTTCACGCTCGCCGCTGGTGCCTTGGGTATCGCACCCTCGCCGACACCGTTGGCGAGCTCTATGTGCTTTCGCAGCAGGCGCCCCAATTCGTCGAGAACAGCTGCCTCCAGCTGTGCCGCGCCCTGTTGCTGCAGGTGGTTAAACGCCGCCTGCGCCGCCGCTGCATGAGTAGGACTAAAGGTGAAACGGTCAAGACGCGGTAGCGCCTCGACCAAGCGGCTGACCACCAGGCCAACCAGCTTGCGCTTGCCCAGAAAGCCTTTCGGCCCCGGCTTGGGGTGAGCAGGTTCCCAGTAGCACTCGATCATGCCGGCCAACAGCGCCAGGCTGAATCCCCAACGCTCCCAGCAGCCGCTACGCAGCCATGCGGCACTCAGGTGCGCAACAATTCGCAAATGCTTGCATTGCTGGCTCAGGTACTGACGGGACGCTTCTTCGATGTAGACCCAGTCGATCGAGGCGTGCTGCAGCCCACCCAGCTTGACCATTTCCTGGTCAATGGCCTGGTAGGTTTCGTCCTCGACATCGAACAGCCCGGCAGGCACTGCTGGATCAATCGGTGCGAGCAGCCGAGCGACTTCGGCCGCGGATACCTGCGCTACCACCGGCATGTGCTTCGCGCCTGGCTGATCAGCGGATCCAGGCCTTGAGCATCGAAGGTCAGCCCGTCGACCTCGCCGTGCTCACTCACAACCTCGATACGCTGGGCACCGATCAGCTTCCTGATCTGCTCGATGGCTGGCAGGCCCCGCCCCGCATCGAGTACCTGCCCGTTCTCCATCACCTGCCAGGACGTCTCACGGGTAGACCAGCCCTCCCCGGTCAGCCGTACCTTGACCCAACTTGCATCGATCGGGCGCCTGGCAATCAGCTGTAGCCGGGAGATGGCCTGGATGCAACTGATCGCCATGTAGGTACGTTCATCACCCGATGCAATGGCGGGTGCCGAAATCACGAGCGCTGGTGCGCCTGGACTGTCCTGCGTCTGGCTGCCGATGCGAAACGTCAGGTCATCCGGTGCCCGTGCAGCTTCATTTGCCATCACGCGCAACACACTGGGGGCCTGCTGCTCCGGTGCTGACCACTGTCGTTTTGGTGTGTACGCCGGCGTGC
This sequence comes from Pseudomonas sp. TSO6, assembly GCF_056098905.1. Lineage (NCBI taxonomy): Bacteria > Pseudomonadati > Pseudomonadota > Gammaproteobacteria > Pseudomonadales > Pseudomonadaceae > Pseudomonas > Pseudomonas sp. TSO6. Next base: position 69,325 of record NZ_JBLZWV010000038.1, read on the forward strand.
CCGCAGCCTGATCGAAACAGGCAAGTCGTTCGACGTTGGACACAATCCGGGGACAGTCCCGCGTGGGGCCCGCCAGCCCCGATTGCAGACAAAACAGCAACGAGAGACCAGCGCCATATGCACAGCGGTTAATCATCCTGAACTTACTCTCTGAAATAGTACAAACGGCCTATATGACGGCGCGAACTTTCCTACAAATAAATGCCAATGCACATATGCGCATGCAGCCAACTCGAACAAATCCAGCGGAAGCCTAGTACAGAGTTCCAAATGTACACAAACAAATATTTACTTACATCTTCGCGCTCGACCACCGGACACTTTTCCATGCATGGTTTTTATAGAAAACGGGCAGCCAGCCCGACCAATTAAACATATGCAGGAAACTTCCTACAAGATCACAACAACATTAAACACAACTTGCTTCTAAATCTCCTACAACTCAACAGGGAGTTACGTACTGATGTCTAAAAGCACGGGATCCGTCGCACCTAAAGAACGCGTCAATATCAAGTATGTCCCCGCGACGAGCAATGAGCAGGCTGAGGTGGAGCTGCCCCACAAGATGCTGGTTCTGGGCGACTTCGGCCTGGATGACAGCCGTGCGCTTGAGGACCGCCAGGTCGTGCGCATTGATAAACACACTTTCAACAGCGTGTTGAACGACGCCGACGTGAGCCTGGACGTGTCTGTGCCCTCCAGGCTCAGCACCGCCCCGGATGCCGAGCTGGCGGTCCACCTGCAGTTCAGGTCCATCAACGACTTCGGACCGGACCGGATCGCGCGCCAGGTGCCTGAGCTGAACAAGCTGCTGGAGCTGCGTGAAGCGCTGGTCGCCCTGAAAGGCCCGCTGGGCAACGTCCCTGCCTTCCGCAAGCAACTGCAGCACCTGCTCAACAACGAGCAGGCCCGTAAACAACTCGCCCAAGAACTGGACCTGGTGCTTGAAGCACCCGACGAAGACTGAGACAACGGAGCGTCCCCATGCCTAAGCCAAGCAACACCACCATCACCACAGACGCAACGACCGACACGTTGGGCAGTGCCTCCTTGCTGGACCAGATCATGGCAGAAACCAAATTGGTACCTGCTCAAGAGGGCTACCAGATTGCCAGGCAGGGCGTATCTGCGTTCATTGCCGAAATCCTCAAAAGCAATGACCCGGATCAACTGATCAACAAGCACCGGGCCGACCAGATGATTGCCGAAATCGACCGGGTACTCGGCAAACAGATGGATGCCATTCTGCATCAGCCTGAGTTCCAGCAGCTCGAGTCATCATGGCGCAGCCTGAAACTTCTGGTCGACCGCACGGACTTCAGGGAAAACATCAAGCTCGAAATCTTGCATGCCAGTAAAGAGGACCTGCTGGACGACTTCGAAAATGCTGCGGACATTACCTGCAGCGGTATCTACAAACATGTTTACACCGCAGGTTACGGCCAATTCGGGGGAGAGCCGGTTGCGGCCATGGTTGGCAACTACAACTTCGGCCCCTCTTCCCCTGATATCAAGCTGCTGAGTTACATGGCCTCCGTTGGCGCCATGTCCCATGCTCCATTTCTTGCCGCACCTGCCCCCGAGTTCTTCAACTTGAGCTGTTTCGAGGAGCTGCCCAACCTCAAGGAAATAAAAGACCTCTTCGCCGGCCCACGGCATGCCAAGTGGCGTGCATTTCGTGAAAGCGAAGACGCCCGCCACGTCGCCTTGGCCGGGCCTCGCTTCATGCTTCGTTCCGCTTACCACCCGCAGGAACAACCGATCCAGAGCTTCAACTACGACGAGGACATCGCCGGGCAGCACGACAACTACCTGTGGGGCAATTCTGCGTTTCTGTTGGCCAGCTGCATCAATGACAGCTTCGCCCGCTACCGCTGGTGCCCGAACATCATCGGCCCACAATCGGGCGGCGCCGTCGAAGACTTACCGGTTCACCTGTATGAATCCCTCGGCCAGTTGCAGGCCAAGATTCCTACTGAGGTGCTGATATCCGACCGCAAGGAATTCGAACTGGCCGAAGAGGGCTTCATCGCCCTGACCATGCGCAAAGACAGCGACAACGCCGCGTTCTTCTCGGCCAACTCGGTGCAAAAGCCCAAGAACTTCCCGAAAACCCCCGAGGGGCTGGCGGCTCAGACCAACTACAAGCTGGGTACCCAGTTGCCCTACCTGTTCATCGTCAACCGGCTGGCTCACTACATCAAGGTGTTACAGCGCGAGCAGATCGGAAGCTGGAAGGAGCGCCGTGACCTTGAGTCCGAGTTGAACAAATGGATCAAGCAGTACGTCGCCGACCAGGAGAATCCTTCTGCCGACGTTCGCAGCCGCCGGCCACTGCGAGCCGCCAGAATCGAGGTCTCGGATGTTGCCGGTGACCCGGGCTGGTACCAGGTTTCGCTCGCCGTGCGCCCGCACTTCAAGTACATGGGCGCGAATTTCGAAATCTCCCTGGTCGGCCGGCTCGATACGCAATGAGTGGTCTTTTTGATCGTTTGATGCGGGATCAGGCTACCAGTCGGGAGCCTTCCCGACGGGAGAGCGCTTCCCACAAGTTCGCCGCCATCAAGTGCCACCTCGAAACGCTGCTGAATGCCCGCCTGGGGTGCTCCCAGAGCAGCCCTGAGCTGGGCCTGCGCGACTTCAACGGGCATGACGTTAACAACGGCGACCTGCTTGTACAGGTGAGCGCGGATATCCGCCGCATCCTACAGCGGTTCGAGCCACGCATACAGATACGCACGCTCAAAGCAGTGCCCGATGCTCATACCCCGCTAGAGCTGCATTTCAGGCTGGATTGCCTGGTCCAGGTCAACAACCACGCAGAGCAGCTGCAGCTCGAGCTGATGGTCAACGGGCACAACCGCTCCACCCGAGTGAGGTGACCGATGTCACTGAAAGACAGTTTCAGCGAAGAACTGCGGTACCTGCACGAACTCGGCAACGACTTCGCCAAAGACAACCCACAACTTGCCCGGTTGCTTGGCAAAGGTGCCAGCGACCCCGATGTCGAACGCCTGATGGAAGCCTTTGCGTTCCTCACCGCCAAGCTACGGCTGAAGCTGGAAGACGACTTGCCAGAGCTGACCCATCCCATGCTGCAGCTGTTGTGGCCGAACTATTTGCGGCCCCTGCCCAGCGCGACAATCATCCAGTTCAGCCCGATCAGGCAATCCCTCAGCCAGTCACAGCGCATCCCAAAAGGGTCGCGGCTGTTCTCGAAACGGGTGGACGGCGTGGCCTGCGAGTTTCGCACCTGCACAGCGGTCAACATTCATCCGTTCGAGATCGACACGGTGGGCGCCACCCAGACACTCGACAGTTCTGTGGTCTGCATCGGCCTTCAAACACTGGTCGAGCGGCCGTTGAACAGCCTGGGCTGTACCAGCCTCGACTTTTACCTCAGTGGCGATACCCTCACCGCACGTACGCTTTACCTGTGGGTTTCTCAATACCTCAAGCATGTCAGCGTGACCATCAATGGCGAGGTTCGCCGGCTGCCGGCAAACAGCATCGCATTCCCGGGGTTCAGCCCCGACGACGCCTTGCTGCCTTACCCGCAGAACGTCTTTGATGGCTACCGGATCCTGCAGGAATACTTCGCCTTCCCCCAACGTTTCCATTTCTTCAGAGTGACCGGGCTGGAAAAAATCTGGCCAGCTCATGACAGCCAGCAGGTAGGCCTGGAATTTCACTTCACCCGCCAGCTACCCGACACGCTGCGTGTCGGCAGAGCAGATTTCAACCTGTTCTGCGCACCGGCGGTCAACCTGTTCCAGCACAGCGCCGAGCCCATCGACCTGTCCGGCCAGGACGCCCTTGTTCCACTGAAGCCCAAGGGCACAGAGCCGCACGGCTACGAAATCTTCAGTGTCGACCAGGTCATCAGCACCCGAACGACGACTGACGGGAACACCGGTGAGCAGCTGCGAACCTTCCGCCCCTTCGAGTCGTTCGCCCATGAAATCGAGCACGTTCAGGGGCGCACAGCGCTGTACTACCGCTGCCAGCTGGAAGAGTCTCTGCGCGGCGATGGCGTCACGCATCGAATCGCCTTCGTCCGCGCCGATGCCAACAGCTACATAGGCGAACTGGAAACCGCGTCCATCGACCTGACCTGCACCAATCGGGACCTGCCGCTGGCGCTGGGCATCGATGACATCAACGTCCTGACCGAACTGACGCCCCCGCTGGCCACCTACACCAATCTCTGTAAGCCCACCCGCCCCTGTCGGCCGGTGCTGGACGGCCAGCTGCAGTGGGCATTGATCTCCAACATGTCGCTCAACTACCTGTCTCTGCTCTCGGTAGAGCCGCTGAAAGCCGTGATCCGCGCCTACGACTTCATGGCCCTGCACGACATCCAGCAGGCCCGCACCACCCGTAAACGCCTGGCCGGCATGCGCGACATTCATACACAGCCTATGGATTGGCTGATCAAGGGGCAGCCCATTCGCGGCCTGCACACCCGTCTGAAACTGGACCAGACCGCCTTCCTCTGCGAAGGCGACTTGTACCTGTTCAGCTGCGTGCTCGCCCACTTCTTCGCCCTGTACGCCAGCATCAACTCCTTCCATCAGCTGGAAGTGATCAACACCACCAATAACGAGCACTACACATGGCCAATACAGACCGGCAAGCAACCGCTGATCTAGCCGACAAGCTGCTGTCTGAGGCGCATCAGTACAACTTCTTCCAGTTGCTGGAGCGGCTGCACGGGCTGCATGGCGATGACCTCGAACCCCGTTGGCCAGACGAAGCCACCCGGGGGCGGGTGCGCCTGGCCTGCGACCCACGGCTGAGCTTCCCGGTTTCGGACGTATACAAAGCCCAGAGGATGCCCGCTGAGCAAGAACGCTACCGCGTCGTTGCCACGTTTCTGGGCTTGCATGGCACCGATTCGCCATTGCCCACCTACTACCTGGAACAGGTGGCCTATGAACATGCGCAGGGCATCGGTGTACGCCCGGCCTTCTTCGACTTTTTCAACCACTACCTGCTCAGCCTGTTGCACCGTATATGGCGCAAGTACCGCTACTACATCCGGTTCCAGCCGGGTGCCAGTGACGGGTTTTCGCAGTATGTGTTTGCCCTGCTGGGGCTTAACGACACGCAGTTGCGAGGGGACACGGCGCTGCCCTGGAGCCGCCTGCTCAGTTTTGCCGGGGTGATCGCCAGCCGCAGCCGTGCGCCGGGCACTGTGGCCGGCATCATTGCGCACTGCTTCGACCTCAAGCATGTGCAGATCCGCGAGTTCGAGACGCGCTCAGTCACCACCACGTCCAGGCAGCTTGTAAGCCTGGGGCGTGCCAACGGTCAGTTGGGCAGCACGTTCATGGTCGGCAGCCGCACGCGCACCCGCAGCAGCAAGTTCACCATCGTGATCAGCGAGCTCGACCAAGCGCAGCTGCGGGACTTGTTGCCCAGCGGTATCAACTTCGGCCGTTTGCGCGCACTGATCGACTTTCTGCTGCGTGACGGTCTGGCCTACGACCTGGAGTTGCGTTTGAAACAGAACGCGTTGTCACCCTTCTGCTTGCACCGCAGCCAGGGCGCCTACCTGGGCTGGACCAGCTTCGTCGATGATCGGCATGGCCAGGTCAGCCCGGTTGTTCGCTTCCGGGGGCGTTCATGAACACAGTGACCTTGAGCATCACCAACCTCGACCAACTGCAGCACGACGTTACTGCCCGGCACAGGTTCGATTGCAAGGGCGGCACCATCGGCAGCGAACGGGCAAGCTGGCGGATCAACGACCGTGCTCAGACCGTTGCGCCCCTGCACTGCGAAATCCGCTGGCTCGAAGGCAGCTTCTGCGTGATCGACCACTGCCACCGCACTTACCTGAATGACAGTTCCACCAGCCTGGAAACGCTTGCGCCCAGGCGTCTTGTTGAAGGTGACCAGCTTCGCATTGGTGCCTACCGGCTACAGGTTCACTACGCCCAGGATCAAGCCTGCACACGCTCGCTGGAGGACCTGTTCAACCCGGACCGAAGGGTGCTCGACCGCCTGATAGCCGAAGAGCCTGCCACCCCTTGGCCGACAAAGCCTTCTGCCCCTCAGCCAGCGGTCGAGATCTGCTCGGTCTTCAAGGCAGCCATGGGCAATGACCCTCTGGCAGCGCTGGACGCAGCGGCTGATGCCGGGGCATTCCGAGAATGCCCACTGCAGCGCCTGATTGCAGGAGAACACCCATGACGCGCCATCCACTACTGATCGCGCCGCTGCTGCTTGCGTTGGTCGGGCTCACCGGCTGCACCTCTTTGAGCAGAGCGAGCCAGGTTGTCATGGACCCTTCGTTGCCCATCGGGCCGCCCAAGGATCATGCGACCCAGGTCGCGTTCAGCATCAATGCCAGCACTACCCTCAACGGCAATCCGAACAGCCTTGACGTAGCGGACGAACAGGAGCCTGCCCTGGAACCCAACCCCTACGCAGTGACACTGAGTGCCGGGGACCCCTATGCGCTGACCGAAAAAATCGGGACCTTGTTCGAATACCTGCAGGCGCAATTTCCTGCGATGTCCCCCGTCGAAATGCATGACGAGGACGAAAGCGACCCGGCACGCTCGCCCCTGGAAGAAAGCGCACCCGGCAGCTACGACGACCCTACCGTGGTGCTGACCTTGCCGCGCACCACAGCCGTTACCTCAGAGCCTGTGGCCACGCCTATCGCCATCAAGATCCTGCAACTGCGCGACGACTCACTGCTGCGCAACACCGTGTACCAGCTGCTGGACCAGGACCCGGCCAAGGCACTGCGCAGTACCTACATCCGTGGTGACGACTACCTGCTGCGCCCTGGCCAGTTCAAGTACATCCCGTTCGAGCCCATCCACGCCGAAACGCGCTTCGTCGCGGTGATTGGCGACTACCGAGGCCATGAAAACGCCACATGGCGGCAAGTGCTGCGCATTCCGCCGCGTGGCCGCCAGATCATGCTGTCGGTGTTGGTCAACGACACGCACATCGTGCTCAAGGAAGAAGACTGATGGCGCCTCGACACCCTTTGCCCTTCCTGCTTACTCACGCTGACACGGAGCGCCCATGAGTTCACGTAACCCCGTTCTCTGGCCTGAAGGCCTGTTCGTCAAACCACAACATTTCCAGCAGGCGGCCAGGGCAAGCGAAGCAGCCCTGAACCAGCGCCTCGCCAGCCTCAACGCAGCCTTCTACGGCTTCAGCGAACTTCAACTGAACGACGAATACTTGAGCCTTGGCAAGATCGCCATCACCCGGGCGCGGGGCGTCATGCCGGACGGCACGGTGTTCGATATTCCCGCCGACCTGCCTCCACCGCCGCCACTGGAAATCGACGACGACGCCAGCAAAGACAGCGAGGTGTATCTGTGCCTGCCGCTGCGCACCAATGGCGGCCGCGAAGTGAGCTGGCCCGACAATGCCGCCAACTTCCGCTACACCGCCCAGGCACAGGAAATCAAGGATACCCACACCGCTGACGGTGACCTGGTACAGGTAGACCTTGCCGTGCCCAACCTGCAGCTCAGACGCACCACCGAAGACAGCAGCGCCTACACCCGCCTGGCCGTGGCACGTATCCTGGAACGACGCCCCGACGGCAGCGTGCAACTGGACGAAGCGTTCTACCCCACCAGCGTGTCGGTGCGGGCGGTGCCGGCACTGCAACGGTTCCTTGACGAAATCACCAACACGTTGCGCGAGCGGGCGCGCGGCCTTGCCACGCGTATAGGCGCCTCGGGCCAGTCTGGTATCGCCGACATCCGCGACTTCAACCTGCTGCAGGCCATGAACCGTTGGTGGCCGTGCTTCCAGCATCTGGCCAGACAAGCGCACACGCACCCCGAGCAGCTGTACCTCTGCATGAGCCAGGCCTGCGGCGAATTCGTCACCTTCACCGACCAGAACAGGCTGCCCCAAGAGTACCCCGCGTACCACCACACTGCGCTGCGCGCCTCGTTCAAGCCACTGGAAGACACCCTGCGCCGGTCCCTGAGCACCGTGTTGCAGCCACGCGCTGTTTCACTGCCGCTGGAAAGCGAACAGTTCGGCGTGATGACGACCACGCTGCAAGACCGCCGGCTGATCGACGAAGCCGACTTCATACTCGCCGTGCGCGCCGACCTGCCACCGCAAGCGTTGCGCCAGATGTTCATCCAGAAAGCCAAGATCACCTCGCTTGAGTCACTGAGCAACCTGGTGCCGCTGCAACTGCCGGGTATCCCTCTTTTGCCATTACCGGTGGCACCACGCGACCTGCCCTTCCATGCGGGCTTCAGTTACTTCGAGCTGGACCGGCGCGACCCCGCCTGGGCATGCATGGCCAAGGCGAATGGCTTCGGCATCCATATTGCGGGCGATTTCCCAGGGCTTGAACTGCAGTTCTGGGCGATCAGGAGTGAGTGAAATGGGAGAAGACAACAAAACGCCCATCGGTGACAAAACCGCTGAAGTCAGCCCGCTTGATCCAACCCTTAAAAAGCCGGCATCCAGCGCCCAGGCCACGGTAACCAATGCGCAAGCATCCACGGCAACCCCTGAACCAGAGCCCGACTCGGAAGGCTACCCCGCCGACCCGGAATTTCAGCTGCGGGGCGGCTTCGCCAACCTGATGCTGGATGCCGCGTCACCGTTGTTCGGCTTGGTCATACGCCTGCGCACGCTGGACGAACTGCCAAACATCAAGGATGTGCACCAGCAAGTCCGTAACCAGATCGACAACATTCAGGAGGAAATGCGCCAGCACGGTTACGAGCCCGCTCAGTTGCTGGCGTACTCCTACGGCCTGTGCCTGTTCATAGACGAGGCCGTCATGGAGCGGCCCTGGGGCAAGAGCAGTTGTTGGAGCCAGGAGCCGCTGCTGAGCATCTTCCACGACGAAACCTGGGGCGGGGAAAAAATCTTCACCGTGATTACCCGCCTGATGCAGGAGCCCAAGCGTTATCAGGACGTACTGGAGTTCATGTACTACGCCCTGTGCCTTGGGCTGAAAGGCAAGTATGCGCTTGCGCCAAAAGGCGAAGAAACACTCAACGCTCTGATTCACCAACTGCACGGGATCATCCGCGAACTGCGCGGCCCCACGCCAGAAGAAGTATGCGACCCCTACACCAATGTGGCCCCACGCAATTTCCGCATGAACCGGCAGTGGCCCTGGTGGAGTCCTTTGGTGATCTCGGCCATCGCCATGGCGGTGGCTTACGGCATCTACAGCTATCGCCTGCACCTGATTACCACAGAGGTTCTGGAGTCGCTCAACGGCATCTTGCAGCAGTAGGTCGCGGTTATACAGGCCAACAGAATTCAACGAATTGATGAGGCTTCGGCCTTGTTGAAAAGCCCATCGTTACCGATGGCCACGCCACTGTTGTGCGCGTGTCAATCCACATGGACGCAGGAGAAACTGCCATGCCAACACCCGCTTACATCGCCATCGAAGGCAAGACCCAAGGCAACATCACCAAAGGCGCCTTCACCTCCGACTCAGTCGGCAACATCTTCGTAGAAGGTCACGAAGACCAGATCCTGGTGCAGGAAGTCAATCACCGCATCACTGTGCCCACAGATCCGCAAAGCGGGCAGCCGGCCGGCCAACGGGTACACGGGCCGTTGATTTTCACATGCGCCCTGAACAAGGCGGTACCGCTGCTTTACAGCGCGCTGTCCAGCGGAGAAATGCTGCCCAACGTCGAGCTCAGCTGGTATCGGACCTCGGTCGAAGGCACCCAGGAACGCTTCTTTACGACCAAGCTGATCGACGCTGTGATCATCGATATCGACCTTGAAATGCCGCACGTGCAGGACAAGGACAACAGCGACTTCACGCAGTTCTTCAAAGTCTCGATGGCCTACCGCGGCATTGAGTGGGAGCACATCACGGCAAGTACCGCAGGTGCAGACGACTGGCGCAAGCCCAAAGAAGCTGTGTGATCTAGCTGCGGAGCCGGGCAGGCCTGCCTGCCCGGACTTCTGATACTTCAGACGGCGGACAACGACTGCTTATGCCTACCCAATCTGATTTGCGATACAGCTTCCAGCCCCTGGTCGGAAAAACTGAATTCGAAGTGGTGTCGTTCGAGCTCAAGGAGGAACTCAGCCAACCGTTCAAGTTGACCCTGAAACTCATCAGCCTCGAACATGATGTCGACTTCGGCCACCTGCTCGACAAGCCCGTGCTGTTCACCATCTGCGACAGTGAACGCCCCGTCCGCTACGTGCACGGCCTGGTCAGCAGTTTCAGCCAGGGCGAGAGCGGCTTCCACCGCACTTACTATCACGCATTGGTCGAGCCGCAACTGGCCCGCGCCAGACTGCGCTCGAACTGGCGCATCTTCCAGCACAAGACTGCGCCGCAAATTCTCGAACTGATGCTGAAGCGACAAGGCATAACCCAGTATCAATTCGGAACTGGCTTCAACTATCACCCGCGGGAATTCTGCGTACAGGCCGGCGAAACCGATCTCGACTTTTTTGCGCGCATCGCTGCTGAAGAAGGTTTGGTCTATCGGTTCGAGCACACTGAAAAGCATCACAAGCTGATCATCACCGACCGACTGCTGACATTGGGGCACATCGAGTGCAACGCAGCTAAAGCAAAGATCATCGATGAAGGGTTTGTCGATGGCGATGAATCAACCAAACCCTACACAGTGCTATACCACGCCAACAGAGGCGGCGACCAGCCCCAACCCTGCCTGCGGTGCTTGCGCTACAGCGAACAGGTGCGTCCCGCACGGCAGGTTCAACGCGACTACACCTTCACCCACCCCGCCTACCGCCAGGAACACAGGGCCTCAGGCCCCTATCTGAAGCACCAGTCCGCCGACTATGAGTGCTTCGACTACCCAGGCCGCTACAAACGCGATGCCGTTGGCAAGCCGTTCACCGAAAACCGCATCACCGCCTTGCGCCACGACGTGCGCATTGCCGAGGTGCAAGGCGACGATATACGCCTGCAACCGGGCCTGAGCTTCACCCTGACCGGCCACCCGCGCGAAGACCTGAATGTACATTGGCGGGTAAGCATAGTCAGCCACGAAGGCAGCCAGTTCACCAGCCTGCAGGAGGAAGCTGCCGGGGCTGACCAGAGCACACGATACGAGCAAAAGGCGGTACTGGTGCCGGGCAGAACCGAGTGGCGCCCGGCACCGTTGCCCAAACCACGCGTTGACGGCCCGCAAATGGCCACTGTGGTCGGGCCACCCGGTGAAGAGATCTACTGCGACGAATGGGGCCGGGTCAAGGTCAGCTTCCCCTGGGACCGCGAAAGCCAGGACAACGAATTCAGTTCCTGCTGGATTCGGGTATCCCAGGGCTGGGCCGGCGGCAGCTGGGGCTCGATGGCCATCCCGCGGATCGGCCAGGACGTGATCATCCATTACGTCAATGGCGACCCCGATCAGCCGATGATCACAGGCCGTACCTACTGTGGCAACCAGCTGCCGCCGTACGACCTTCCCCACCACAAGACCCGCATGACCATCAAGAGCCAGACTCACAAGGGCGATGGCTTCAATGAGCTGCGCTTTGAGGACGAACTGGGCCAGGAGGAAGTGTTCATTCATGCCCAGAAGGACCAGAACAATGTGGTCGGGCACGATGAAAGTACGCAGGTAGGCAATGACCGCAAAGAACAGGTCAATAACGACGAATCAGTCCTGATCGGCCACGACCGTAATGAAACGGTCGGCAACGATGAGCACGTCACCATCGGGCATGACGCCACGCTCGACATCGGTCGAAACCACACAATCAAGATCGCCAAGGATCGTGTGGAAACCATCGGCAATCACCGCCACGACCAGATCACAGCCAATCACCACACCCACATTGGCGGCAACCTTGAGCAGCAGGTCGAAGGGCATGCCGAGCTTGAAGCCCGAGGGGATATCCGCAGACGTACTCGCCGTTATGAACTTCGAGCATCGGAAGCAGTGGTCATCCAAGGCCCTGGGGGCTCCATTCGAATCGATGAAACGGGCATCACACTGGACAGCCCGACGATTCGCATCACCGGCCAGATGCTCAAGTCGGCAGATGGGGCAAGCAACCTCTTTTCCATCAGCGGCGCGCCGGTCAATGGGAAGCCCCTGGAGCGCCAGTGCGGACGCCGCCCCGATGGCACCTGCACTTTGCCCGACTGCCGCTGCACCAGAGGGCCAGGCCAATGACAACCGCCCTTTCAAATGCGCTGCCAGACGAGCACTTCGCAAATAACGCTCGGTTCATGTTGCTGTTGACCCGCGTGCTCGAGTACTGGGCCTACCGACCAATACCCCAAGAGGGCGAACTGGTCCCGGCCTATGCCCCTTCGGTACTGGAACTCATCAATGAAATCAGCCGAAATACCCAGCACGCCTGGCTGTGGAGGCGCAGCGCCCTGGACGACCGTCACGACTTTGGGCCATTGCTGGTAGACGTGTCAGAAGCGCCCGAACTGCTTGCCCATGCAACATCGACCTGGATGCCCATTGGCGGTGCCATCGCGCTGGATGCCGAGATCTGCCTTGCCCAGTTGGCAGACCACTTCACCAGCCTTGTGCAGATCGCGCTTCCAGACCAGGGACTGGCCACTTTCCAATTCAAACCTGACCACCTTGCGGCCTGGCTGGATGCACTGGATGAAGACCATCGAGCAACGTGGCTTGGCCCTGTGACGTCGCTGGCCTGGCGAGTCAACTGGGGGCCGGTGCACGCGTGGAAAACGCTCGAGCGCAGCCCGACCACTGCCCGCTCTTATCAGGAACATGCATTACCCCTTCGCCAGCTTGAACTTGAGCGGCTGCAAGCAGGCATGCACGAGCACTTCGTGCTCACGTTGGCGCATGAGGTGTTGGCACTGCCACAGCACGCCACCCACACATTGGCCGACATCCGGCAATGGATCGAACGCCTGCTGCCGCAACTGAAAGCCCTCAACGTTGGCGATGAGGAAGTCGCTGGGCAATTCATCAGGCTGGTTGCCAGCCACATGTGGCTCATGAGCGATGACCACGCGGGGAAGATCTACACCAACCTTGAGGAGTCACCCCAAGGCCGCCTCCGCGAGCTGCACGCACTGATCGAAAGCAAGGAACCCACCCATGAATGACGCCAGTGTCAGCAGTGCTACCTCCGGCCCTGCCTGCAGCGCACGCATCCCCATCCTGCCAGTGCGCTATGCCATCGTGCCACGCACCGGCGACACGCCCGCCTGCCGCTATGCCGGTGCAGGTTTCAACCTGGAACAGGGCTTCGCCCCGCTGCAACACTCTGCCTACACCCTGCGCGCTTTGCGCCCGGGTTATGTCTACGTGTTCATGAAAGGCCCGAAGGGCGAAAAGCTGGTCATCCATGAGTACATTGGCGCGGGTCTTTACAAGGAACTGAGTTACAAAGGGCTGGAAAACTACCACCTGCGTGATCGCTACCTCTCCAGCCGGAGCATGGGCTGGGTGTGGGCCGATACCTGCCCCGATACCGCCAGGGAAGTGTGGATCGGCTACAGCCCCCACCTGTGGACCAACGCCGTGACCGCCCGCATCACCGGTTCATCAGCCCTGCGCAAACGGCACATGCGCCAGCTGGACATGGCCGAACTGATCGCCGGCAACCAGGCGCCGTCCACCCAGCCCCATGTGTTGCCGGTCAGTGCCCTGCAAACCTGGGTCGAAGACTTCAAGCCAACCGAACGGCGCATGCCGCTGACCTGGAGCAGCGACCCGGTCACCGAAACCTTGCCTATCGGCAACCTGGTCGCCTTGGCGCGTCACTACCCCTGGACCCAACCGAAGGTACCGGTGGTGGTAGCACTCGCCGACGCCGAAGGCATGGCCCTGGACCTGAGCCTGTCTGTCTCGGCCTACCAGCATCAAATGCGCGACCTGATGCCCGCCGAGCAACTGGCACACACAAAACCCGCGCAACCTCCCGAGCAGGAACGCGTGCCGGCGTGCTACCGCCTGGATGCCGAGCAACTGAGCGTGCAAAGCCGCGATTTCCACCATCGCAACCTGGTGGGCATGCTGCTGAACAAGACGCTGGAAAGCATGTACCCGGCCGATGCGCCTTCACCTGAACTGGCCGCGTTCAGGCTTGGCACGGAGCGGCGTGGCCCTGCGCTGTCTGCGGCCGAGTCACATTTCCAGGCCCTCACCCATGAGGATTACTCCCCCCACGGCGCACGCCTGGCGAAGCGCATCGATATCGCCAAATACCGGCGTTTCCTCGCTGAACGCGATGAACTGGAACGGCGTATTGCAGCGCTGCACAACCTGGCCTTGCAAGCCAGCAATGATCATGACGCCTGGCTGGCCACTGCCGAATCGCAACATATCGACAACCCCTACAGCCTGGCCGCCGCCCTGGCGTGTTACGACCGCGACGAACGCACCTCCGCCCGCGGCCTGGAAATCTCGCTGGCTTTGCTGATTCACCCGATGGGCCAGCCGACACCCGGCACCGAAGAGCATGACCGACGCTTCAAACGCCTGGAGCAATGGCTGGACCAGCACGACAGCCCGCTGTACACCGCCCTGGCGCCGTTCAACCCGTTCAAGGACAAGGCGGATTCGACCGGCTCTTTGTTCGGCGCGAGCGACAACGTGATCGAAGGATTGGTGGGTCGCTTCCCGGCCATGGCCGACATCACCGACCTTACCGCCCAGGCGGTCAATACCGTAGTGCTCAAGCGCCTGCATGGCCAGACACGGTGGGATGCCAGTCATGGCCTGCGTCAGCAGGTGCTGTTGGCGGCACGGGAGGCGAATGCCGAGAAGGCGTTGGGGTTGTTGGCAGCGCGCTATCGAATCACCGAACAGGCCATCACGGAAAATCCATTTAGCCAGGAGGCACAGAAGTATTTGAAGAGCGGTATGGCGCAGGTTGAGGAAATGAAACAACTGCGCATCTCGGGTAGCCGGACAATATCGATAGAACTGACCACCACTGCGCGAGTGAAGCCCAACTTTCTCGGGTTGCTCACCTCGGGCGGTGGCGGTGGTTTGAACGCGGGGATGCTGTGGTTCAACATCTTATCGCTGAAGACGGCCTATAACAGCCTGCAAAAGAACGATGCACCGGAATACACCTTGGGCTTTGCTTCATCGATTTTCGGAGTGATCGGTGCAGCGGCGGCGACGATGGTCAGCGTGCGAGCAACGCAGAAGGCTGTAATGCTGAAATTGAGTCCGACCGCACCAGGCATGGCCTTTGGCAATGGAATTATCAAATTTCTAAGCAGCAATCTGTTTGCGCGTTTGGCTGGTTATCCGGCAATAGCATTTAGTTTTTTCGCGGACAGTGCTAAGGCGCTGCGACAGCATAACAACGGTAACCTAACTGCAGCCAGTTACACGATGGCTGGTGGTTTCACCATGGCTATTGGCTCCGCTGTCGCCCTTGAAGCAGGACTGGCCGTTGCCGGCGTGACATCAGTTGTGCCCTTTGCCGGATGGGCCGCAGCTGCTCTTGTTCTAGTAGGCGTAGCCATCATTGCTGGAGGCCTTTACCTACACGCCAAGGCCCATGAGCACCTTCACAGCCCAATTGAGTTGTGGGCAGCACGCAGCGTCTTCGGTAATCGAATCAATGATGGGGAAGTGCACCCAGACATTACCTTGGACTATGAGCAAAAACTTCCTGCTTTCGGGTCGCTACAAACTGAAGTCAAAGCTTGGCACAACGAGCATTACGGACCAAAACTACTATCGGCCGAACAGGCCCTGTCACTCGGCCTACCTAAAGTTGACACTAAATGGCATCGGAATGATCACTGGTCTCCGCCCAACTGGACTGCCATCACCCATAACGAAGTACCCACACCTCAACCAACCGTTGAGTTCACCGTGCTGCTGCCTGGCTTTGTGCTTGGGGTAAGCGAATGGTCAGGAAGTTTGAGCACCCTACATGACGACCAAGGAATGCACGTATTCCCAGCTGCCCCGACCGGCCACATGGTAGGTGGTGGTTTGGTTCTTCATTTCGAGAACACACTGGCCAACCAAAGTCATGTCTCACTGCATTTATCTTACAGCGCCAATCAAGGTTTGGACGAAGACAATGAGACCCAATCAATCTTTCATCTGAAGCGTTAATTATGGCAACCATCTGGATATTCGATTCAAAGTCAGACTCTGGGCACAAACCTGCAATTGGAGGGCAGCTGGCAAACGCATCCGGAAATATCTTATGCCTGCGAAACCCATGGATAACAGACTCCGTATTCATGGGAAAACTGTACTGCGCAATAACAGTCATATCACTCATCGGATTTTACCCTCAAATCCTCCCAATCACCTTAGACCTCTACAATAAAAACGCTGCATTAATGCTTTTGTTCTTAATTTCTCCATTTCCTTTCGTTCCATTTCTAATTTATCGTATTTATTTTATAAAAAACTTATCAAACTTTTGCCTCAACCGCTCAACCCAAAAAATCTACTACCGACGCTTGAGCAAAGTATTAGTCTTCGAGTGGAGCAATACCGGAGGGGGCGTATTCAAACGCACCGAATACGGCGGCTCATCCTTCAGCACCAGCTACGCCCTCGCCTTCGCCCCTCGCCGAGCGGATGGCAGCCTCCACCAAAAAGACTGCCTCTGGGTCGACAGCAACGAACCCACCGAACCCGGCGTAAAGCACGTCGCTGAAGTCTGGGAATACCTGCGACACTTCATGGCCCACGGCCCGGACAAGCTCCCCCCGCCCGGCGAAGCCAACTGGTGGCACAAGCCACTCCACGCCATCTGCCTGACCCCGGCAGAAGCCTGGCAACACTACGCGCCCTGGCGAACCGGCGAGCCCGGTGAAATGCAGGGCAAAAAGAACTGGCAACTGCCGTTCTGGGCCGTGCTGTTCCCCTACAACCTCACCGTCGCCATCTGCTGGTACGGCATCTGTCGCCTGTTCAATGTTCGCGTCGCCTCACCACCGCCTGAAGCGTTTGAGGAGCTCCCGGCACATTCGGGCAAAAGGAAGCGCGCATGACTAACGCCTCCGTCAGCAATGCCACCTCCGGCCCTGCCTGCAGCGCACGCATCTCTGTAGGTGCTGGCCTAGTTATGTCTTTCGAAAACACGCTAGCCAACCAAAATCACGTCTCACTGCACCTCGCTTACAGCGCCAATCAAGGGTTAGACGAAGACAATGAGACCCATACAATCTTTCGTCTGGAGCGCTGATCATGACAACCACCTGGATATTTAGCCCGACCTCAGACTCCCGAACTAAGCCGGCCATTGGCGGGCAGCTTCTGAGCTTATCCGGAGACACTTTATGCCTGCGAAACCCATGGGTGACAGATTCCGTATTCATGGGAAAACTGTACTGCGCATTGATAATAGTATTGATAATTTTCCTCTACCCTGATTTGCTATCCAACGAAGCTTGGGAACCATACACTTTCAGCCCAATTTTGCTCATTGGAACGGCAACAGGCCCTTTCATTTTCCTTCCATTTCTAATTTACCGAATATATTTCATTAAACACTTATCAAGTTTCTGCCTCAATCGCTCAACTCAAAAAATCTACTACCGACGCTTGAGCAAGGTATTAGTCTTTGAGTGGAGCAACACCGGAGGTGGTATTTTCAAGCGCACCGAATACGGCGGTTCATCATTCAGCACCGGTTACGCCCTCGCATTCGCCCCTCGCCGGGAGGATGGCAGCCTCCACCAAAAAGACTGTCTCTGGGTCGACAGCAACGAACCCACCGAACCCGGCGTCAAACACGTCGCTGAAGTCTGGGAGTACCTCCGTCATTTCATGGCCCACGGCCCGGACAAACTCCCCCCGCCCGGCGAACCCAACTGGTGGCACAAACCGCTGCACGCCATCTGCCTGACGCCGGCAGAAGCCTGGCAACACTACGCGCCCTGGCGAACCGGCGAGCCCGGTGAAATGCAGGGCAAAAAGAACTGGCAACTGCCGTTCTGGGCCGTGCTGTTCCCCTACAACCTCACCGTTGCCATCTGTTGGTACTTCGTCTGCAAACTATTCAATGTCCGAGCAGCACCACCGCCCCCAGCAGCCTTCGAAGAACCCCCCGTTCAACCCCGCAAAAGGAAGCGCAAATGAAACCCATCGTACTGGTAGGCCATCGTCATAGCTGCCCGCTCCATGGCGAAGGCACCGTGCAAACAGGCGCAAGCGCAACATTTGTGGATGGCAGGGCCGTCGCACGGGTGGGCGACCGCATCAGTTGCGGCGCCGTCATCGAAACCGGCGCTGCCTGCACGATGATCGAGGGCCAACCAGCAGCACGGGAGGGAGACACCACCAGCCACGGAGGGACTTTGATCGAGGGGGACCAGGGTTGGCTCATTGATTGAAAGTAAACACCGGCACTAAGCCGAGGCCGGTTAAACGCCAGAACCCAAACGAGATCATTCCCCTAACTCTAAAACCTGTCAGTCACGTGATTAGGCCGTCTTTAGGCCCAATCACCCAACAAGCGCTCACAGGCATTTTAACCAACGGTAATTTCCTGAAACCATTAGTTCCTCCGGCGTCGGAATATCCTTACACAAAGCTCATAAAACTAAACAACTCCACGAATCACAAAGCCATGGTGGTTTACCAAGAAAAATCCTTCAAATTATTTCGCCGCTTGCATTTCCGTTCGGCAACCTCTAACACTAACCCCATCACCCAATGGAGATTAACCATGTCCCGCCTCGCCGAGTTCCGCGCCCTCGAACGACTACTCGCGACCAAAAAGTCCGAACTCTCATTCATAAAAATCGATCCGCGCCTCATCCGCGAATTCGAATTCGAAAGCAAACTCCACAACCTGCTTGCCGAATATCAGTTCAATCTATCGAACATACTGGCCATCATCGAGAGTGAAATCGCAACCCAGGGTTACGGTGTCTATCAACAACCACCCCCGGTCGTATCGCCCGCACGTTACAGGGCTCGGCAAAGCAAATACTACATAAACCCTCATACCGGGGAGGAAGTAGAAGCAAAAAGCACCCTGCACAAAACCGTAAGGTTGTGGATTCAGCAGTACGGCCGCGCCGAGGTCGAAAGCTGGGCAACTGCATGGTCGGTGTGCACGCACAAACCTGGCCTGTAGCCATTGCTGTGCAGCACAGCCTGCCCTTCCCTGCTTGGCCTGCGCCCATCAAGCAACAAGGGTGAAAGCCTTCTACCCTTTAATGACGTGAATCCCTGCCGCGCCCACAGGGCAACGCAACCGTTCGGTAACCGAACAGTAGCCCGTCTCTCGAATTGACGCTGCCGCCTTCACTGCGCACCATGCACCGGCCTTGCGTGCCCCCTGCCTGGGACTTGGTCACGCACCTGTAGTACCGCAGCTGAATACAATTTCAAGAAACGAGCAGTTTATGAACCACACCAAGACCACCCCCGCCGCGCCCCGGATGCACCAGGGTTCGATTGGCGACAAGCTTCGTGGCGCCTTTGGCGTCGGCAAGACCCGTTGGGGCATGCTTGCCCTGGTGTTCTTCGCCACCACCCTTAACTACATCGACCGCGCCGCCCTTGGCATCATGCAGCCCGTGCTGGCCAAGGAGATGAGCTGGACGGCGATGGACTACGCCAACATCAACTTCTGGTTTCAGGTCGGCTATGCCATCGGCTTTCTGCTGCAGGGCAGGCTGATCGACAAGGTCGGGGTAAAACGCGCCTTCTTCTTCGCCGTACTGCTGTGGAGCCTGGCCACTGGCGCCCATGGCCTGGCCACTTCGGCGGCCGGCTTCATGGTCTGCCGTTTCATCCTGGGCCTGACCGAGGCCGCCAACTACCCAGCCTGCGTGAAGACCGTGCGGTTGTGGTTCCCGGCGGGTGAGCGGGCCATCGCTACTGGCCTGTTCAACGCCGGCACCAACGTCGGCGCCATGGTCACCCCGGCCCTGCTGCCGCTGATCCTCGCCGTGTGGGGCTGGCAGGCCGCGTTCATCGCCATGGGCAGCCTGGGCCTGGTGTGGGTGGTGTTGTGGGTGTTGAAGTACTACAACCCTGAAGACCACCCCAGCGTGCGCCAGAGCGAGGTGCAGTACATCCAGCAGGACGATGAACCCGAGCCTACCCGCGTGCCGTTCAGCCGTATCCTGCGCCTGCGTGGCACCTGGGCGTTTGCGGTGGCCTATGCGATCACCGCGCCGGTGTTCTGGTTCTACCTGTACTGGCTGCCGCCGTTTCTGAACCAGCAATACAGCCTGGGCATCAACGTGACCCAGATGGGCATCCCGCTGATCATCATCTGGCTGACGGCGGACTTTGGCAGCATCGGCGGCGGCATCCTGTCGTCCTGGCTGATCGGCCGTGGAGTGCGGGCCACCACCGCACGGCTGGTGTCGATGCTGATCTTTGCCTGCACCATGGTCAGCGTCGTCTTTGCCGCCAACGCCAGTGGCCTGTGGGTCGCAGTGGCCGCCATCTCGCTGGCGGTCGGCGCGCATCAGGCGTGGACAGCGAATATCTGGAGCCTGGTGATGGACTACACGCCCAAGCACCTGGTGAGCACGGTGTTCGGCTTCGGCAGCATGTGCGCGGCGATTGGCGGGATGTTCATGACGCAGATCGTCGGCAGCGTGCTGACCGCCACCAACAACAACTATGCCGTGTTGTTCACGATGATTCCGGCCATGTATTTCCTGGCGCTGGTGTGGATGTACTTCATGGCACCACGCAAGGCCGAGAGCGCCTGAGGGCGCTAGCCACTTACCTCTACGGGCCCTTGCGGGCCCTTTTTTTGGTCTGATGATCAGCCCGTGAAAGCGCGTTTTCTGTCGGGGCAGCGTTGATTGCAAGGGGAAACACAAGTCCTGTAGGAGCAGCCTTGTGCTGCGAAGAGGCCATTGCAGC
>NZ_JBLZWV010000039.1:0-18763 GCF_056098905.1 Pseudomonas sp. TSO6
TCAACGAGGCGTAGGTGAACACATGCAGCAGCTGCCCTTTAAAGAAGCCGAAGCTCTGCGCATGCCCATTGTTCGCCAGAATGATCTTGCCCGCAGTAACGACGCCCTTCGGCGTTTTTACTACCCATGAACCACCCACATTTTTAAACGACAGGGCAGGCGTCTGTTCATACACGCGAACAGGATCACGGAAGGTATCAGCAAAGCGACGTACATAATCAGCGGGCTGAATCATCACAGTACCCGGCATGAACATACCGGACGTGTAAGCAGCGCTTCCCGTTACATCGCCGATTTCTCGGGTGTTCAGCAGTTCGTACTTCTCACCAAGTGCGTCGAGTTGCTTCCCATAGGACAGGATGTGCTCGTCACCTTGGGTACCTCGAGCAACACTGTATCGGCCGCACGGGTCAAAGACCTCTTTGCCCCAGCCGTGCTCCTCAGCCAACTCCAAGCCCAGATCAATCGCGGTACGGTAAAGCTTGATGTCGCGACGTGCGCGATCAAGCGAACCGCCACCCAGCCCTTCAGCTGAGACCTCATGGGGAAGGTCGATTATGAACCCCGAGTTCCGCCCCGAAGCTCCATCGCCGACCAGACCTGCTTCAAGAATTACTACCTTGACGGTCGGATCCAGTCGAACGATTTGACGAGCGGCTGAGAGGCCAGCGAAACCACCACCGATGACCACGACGTCCGCCGTGATCGAGCTCTCCAATGCTGGTTTACCCATGCGGCGAGGCAGCATCTCTACCCAACCAGAGCTGCCATTGTTTTCAGGTAATTTCGAAGCAACAAACATGTCGGCTTCTCCAGCTGTCAGGAAGCAGAGGCTTCGCGCTCGATCAGCGGAGCCAATGCTTCACGCAGCGCATCCAACTTATCTTCGGCCAGGCGGGCAAGCGGACGGCGGGGATTGCCTGCGCCATAGCCCATGATTTCAGCGCCAGCATACACAGACTGCACGTAGTCCCCTTGCCAGATCAGGGACATCACCGGAGCCAACGACTTCCAGATATCCTGAACATCATCCCACTTGCGTTCAGTTGCGGCGTTGACCAGGGCAACACAGGTTTTCGGTGCCATGTTCGCCCCGCCCCAGATCAACCCTGCGGCACCCGCGAACAAAGCGTAAGGTACCAGCGGATCGGCACCGTTCATGGTTGGCAAGCCGGTGCGCACCAGAGAAGCTTGAGCTGCGAGATCACCGCTGCTGTCCTTCACCGAAACAAAGTTCGGAATTTCGCTCAGTTGCTTGAACAGCGATGGAGTGACCTCTACGCCTACCGCCTGCGGGACGTTGTAACCGATGATCGGCAGGCCGGCCTCGGAAACCGTCGAGTAAAAATCGATGATGCCCTGATCATCGGTTGGGCCTTCGAAGAAGGGCGGAAGCACCATGACGCCGTCGGCGCCGCAATCTTTGGCATGGCGGGTACGCTCAACGACCTCATCGGCCAGCAAGGCTGAGGTTTGAGCGATCACGCGCGCACGACCTTTGATGACTTTCGAGCCGAACGCGATCAGTTCCTTGGACTCATCCTTGCTCAGATACACATGCATTCCGGTTCCGGAGCTCAGCACAAAGCCATGAACACCGGCTGCGATGTAACGCTCAATGAGCCCTTCAAATCGCGCGTAGTCGATTTTGCCCTGGGCATCGAACGGCGTGGTGATGGCAAGGTTGACACCGGAAAATTTGAATGCAGACATCGTAAAACCCCTTATTGTTCTCAGCTGGTCGATCCAGCCAAACCATCGAGCGGTGGATGCTCTGAGAAAAGGGTACGTATGAATTCAATCTGTATACAGCGACATTTCCGGAGACGACTTGATGACAAAATGTTATCCGTTAGCCGCAGGCGCTATATCGCTCGTCGAGACAGCTATTGAGCAGTTGAAAAAGCGACCAGAAATAGTCTTTCCCTGTAAATGAGATGGATATTGCGCGACCGACCTAAATGAACCGCCCCTGCATTCCTAGGCACTCTCTAAGCTCAGAAGATACCGTTTCTCATATTCTACTGGCGACAACTGCACAGCACAGCTGTGACGGCGCTTAGGGTTACAGCCAACATCCGCCTGCAAAATTCAGCCCCCCCGCCAGAACCTCCCATGAGTCGTCCTGCCCGTTATATTTTCAGAAGTCATGCGGTGCGATAGTGACTCAAACAACACTTAAAAGTAGATACGCATGTACAGAAACACCTCTACTCCCGCGGATGACAACGGCTGTGGCTGGTTCCATCTGAGCCCTGCCCGTACTCCAAAACAGAGCCACCGTGGCCGCAGTTCGGCTCGCTGGGTTGTGTTGGGCGCAGGCTTTACCGGTCTCGCCGCGGCACGTCAGCTCGCCCACCACTACCCAGGGGACGAGATCATTCTTGTCGAGGCTCAGGTTGTCGGGTTTGGCGCGTCCGGACGAAACTCCGGCTTTGCAATTGACTTGCCACATGATATCGGTGCGGCGGACTACATCGGGCCGCTGCCTACCGCGCGCATGAACTTGAAGCTCAACTTGCGCGCGCAGAGCATCCTCGCGCAACTGATCAAGGATCAGGGCATCGATTGCCAGATCAGGCCTGACGGCAAGTACCAAGCCGCCGTGGAAAGCAAGGGGCTTGCGGTACTGGAGGCTTATCGCAGTGGGCTCGAGAAGCTCGACCAGCCTTATGAAATGATCGAGGCACAAGACCTGCCTGATCACCTCGGCACCTCGTTCTACAAGAAAGCGTTGTACACCCCGGGCACGAAGCTTCTGCAACCGGCCGCCTTGGCCAAAGGGCTGGCAGATACACTGCCGAAGAACGTCACCCTCTATGAGGGAACGGTCATCACGTCGATTGAGCAAGGTGACCGCGTCACACTCAAACACGATGCCGGCGAAATTATCGCGGACCAATTGCTGCTGACCAACAATGCGTTTGCATCGCACTTCGGTTTCCTCCCAGGCCGCCTGCTCCCCATCTTCACGTACGCCAGCATGACTCGCCCTCTGACCAAAGAAGAGCAACAGCGACTGGGCGGCAAAGACACCTGGGGCGTCATCCCGGCAGATCCGTTCGGTAGTACGCTACGCCGGACCCCCGACCAGCGTTTACTCGTGCGCAACAGCTTCAGCTTCAATGCCGATGGACGAGCACACCAACGCTACCTGGATCGCGCAGGGCGCCAGCACCGTGACTCGTTTGAACGACGATTCCCGATGCTTGCAGGTATGCCATTCGAGTACACCTGGGGCGGCTCCATGTGCTTGTCGCGCAATCACATGTCGCACTTCGGCTCGCTTGCGCGCAATGTCCACGGAGCCTTGTGCTGCAATGGCCTGGGCATTACCCGCGGCACCGTCACTGGCACCCTGCTGGCCAACTGGCTCGCTGGCGAACGCGATGAACTGATCGACTTCCTACTGGGTGCAGAGGGGCCAAATCGCAATCCCCCAGAACCGTTCTTAAGCCTCGGGGTCAACTTGAATCTGCGCTGGGGTCAGCACCGCGCAGGAATGGAAAGCTAAAGGGGGCGACATGCAGAACCTTGGCATTATCGGTGTAGGTGACCTCACGGAAAGCATCGTCCGCGGATTGCGCAGAAGCGGGCTTGCCGACGCGATCATGCTATCGCCGAGAAACGCGGAGCGCGCCCAAACGCTTGCTGACGAATGCGCGTGCCAGGTTCTGCAAGACAATCAAGCTGTCGTCGATCGTAGCGATATTGTGCTGCTGGGTGTCCGGCCAGAGGACATCGCGTCCGTGGCAAACCAGGTTCAACTGAAGCCGGGGCAAAAGCTGATATCGCTGGCGGCAGGAATAAGTCTTGAGCAACTGCAGACTGCTTTCCCTCTGGCTGATTGTGTGAGGGCAATGCTCTCATGCGCAGCCAAGCTCAACCGGTCAACGGTCGTCATCTGCCCTGCGGATGCGGCTTCAGAAAGCTTGCTCTGTACTCTGGGCGAACTGGTGGTATTGCAAGATGAAGACTCCTTCGAGCTTGCAACCGTAGCAGCGTGTATGAACAGCTGGTTTTACTTCTTGCTGCATGATCTCGAGCAATGGTTGAGCGATAAAGGCCTGCCTGCTGATGCGGCACGCGCCTTGGTTCTTAGTAACATTAAAGACTGTGTAGGCTCTGCAGAATCGAACCCTGATAAGAGCCTTCAGTCGCTAGGTCGAGCGATCGCCTCCCCTGGCACATTCTCAGCCGAAGGATTGGCTGTTTTGATGCACCAACCTGTAAGTGCTAATTGGGGTGCTGCTTGTGAAGTTGTGCTGGACGCACTCTTAACACGAACTCGAACCCCTCGATAGAGTTTCAAAAACTTGATAATCACTGGCCACACTTACGTGGCCAGCGAATGCGTGTTCGCAATAACAACAAAAAGAGGTATTTTCATGTCAACTCTGAAGCGCTCCGTAGAGGACGCACCACTTAATGCCTTCCATCGAAAGCTAACTATATACTCAGCCGGCGGTCCTTTTTTGGATGGCTATGTACTGAGCATCATTGGCGTGGTCATGATGCAGATCAGTACCGCACTTCAACTGAGTGCACTTTGGGAAGGATTAATCGCGGCCTCAGCGCTCATTGGCGTATTCCTAGGTGGCTTCTTAGGTGGCTGGTTCACCGATAAATACGGGCGAAAAGTTCTCTATCTGGTCGACCTGATCGCGATTGTCGGCTTCTCCCTCGCTCAGTTCTGGGTTGAGTCGGCCTGGCTCCTGTTCGTTTGGCGCCTGCTGATTGGCATGGCTGTTGGGGCGGACTACCCCATTGCAACCTCCTTGCTGGCGGAATTCTTGCCGCGCAAACACCGCGGGCCCCTGCTGGCCGCCATGGTACTGATGTGGTTTGCAGGTGCTGCGGTCGCATACTTGGCCGGGGAAGTTCTGCTGCGCTTTGCAGGCGAGGATGCTTGGCGCTGGGTGCTTGCCAGTGCTGTCGTACCTGGCGGACTGTTCCTGCTGGCGCGAAGCGGCACCCCAGAGTCACCCCGCTGGCTGATTAGCAAGGGCCGTAAAGCTGAAGCCGATGCAGTCATCAAGCGCGTATACGGCCCCGACTACTCCATCAGCGACCTCCCAGAGCCCAGCAACGCAAAACCAGTATCCGTATGGTCCCTGTTCCACTCAGGTTACGGTAAGCGGATGGCTTTCATCACGCTCTTCTGGACGTGTGCCATCGTTCCGCTGTTTGCTATCTACGCGTTTGCCCCGAAAGTTCTGCAGGCTTTGAAACTCACCGGCGACTGGGCAAGCTACGGTTCCTTGGCAATTACGTTCCTGTTCACCTTGGGCTGCCTTGGCGCTACGAAGCTGATCAATGGCATGGGACGCCGCAAGATGCTGATTCACAGCTTCCTTTGGTCAGGCCTGGCGCTTTTCGTGCTCGGCCAGTTCCCTGACAGCGCCCCAATGATTGTCCTGATTATTTTTGGCGCCTATGCCGTATTGATTGGTGGCGCACAAGTGCTCACTTATGTGTATCCCAATGAACTGTTCCCCACGGAGATTCGCGCATCCGCCGTAGGCCTGGCCACCTCGCTGTCGCGTATCGGCGCAGCACTGGGCACTTACCTGGTGCCCATTTCGTTGGATTCGCTGGGCATCGCCAACACCATGTTCATTGCTGCTGGAGTATCGCTGTTCGGCGCAATCATTTCATGGTGGCTGGCGCCGGAAACTCGCTCGCTGGATCTGCAGCAATCGGCAGCTCTTGGCCAACACTCAGGAACGGCTAAGCGCAGCACTGCAACAGGCTTGTCCACTGACCGTCGCTAAAGCAGACAGTTACCAATCACCCCGATACATTGAGTTACCAAGGAATTCCCGATGCCCCAAGTTCTTACCGTTGTACGAAATGCTGCTGAGTCCGCGCTGGGTGAAACCTCGCCAGCCAAACTGCCGATTGGTGACGTGATCGCTGTCGCAGCCACCGGCCAGGCACAGACCGATGAAGGCGTTGGTGCCAGCATCGGCGTCTGGGAAAGCAGCGTGGGTGTTTTCCGTCGCCATCTCAAGAACCGCGAGTTCAGCCACATTGTTAGCGGCTGGTGCACCTTTACCCCTGACGGCGGCGAGCCCGTGGAATTGCGCGCCGGTGATGCCGTTCTGTTCCCTGAGAACTGTGAAGGCATTTGGGACATTCGCGAGCCACTGCGCAAAACCTACGTACTGTTCTAAGGAGCCCCCATGATCGAACGTATCAAGCCAGGCTCTCGTGCCAGCCAGATGGTGATCATCAAAGGGCGAATCGAAACCTCTGGCATTGTGGCCCAAGCACCCCAAGGCAATATCACCGAACAGACGCAGTGCGTGCTGGCGCAACTGGAGCGCTGGTTTTCCGAGGTTGGAGCAGGAAAGAAAGACATTTCTCGGATTCAAATCTGGCTGGCCAACATGGACGACTTTGCTGCCATGAATGCGGTCTACGACGCCTGGGTTGGTGATGAGCCGCCGGTGCGTGCATGCGTCGGCGCGCCACTGGCAGCCCCCGAGTACCTTATCGAGATTCAAGCTTTCGGCGAGATGCCATAGCCTCGATCTCTTGGCTGTCACGCCGCGGGCCTGGCCCGCGGCGTTTTTGCATGCACTGACCTAGAGCTCAGGGTCCAAGCCAACCCGTTCATTGTTCCACTCAAACCGCTCGACCTCGTGCCGGCGTTTGCGAAAGCTGTACGGCGTCTCGCCATACTGCTTGCGGAACCAGAGAATGAAATGCGAAGCATCCGAAAAGCCGCAGGCCAAGGCGATGGTGGTGATGTTCTGGCTGGTATTGACCAGCAGCCGCCTGGCATGGTCAAGGCGCAGTTTGCGCCAATAGTTGGCCGGGGGCTCTTGAGTATTGGCTACGAACTCGCGATGCAACTGCCGAGGGTGAGTACCCACAGCACTCGCCACCGCCTGGATCGTGAGGGATGACCCCAGATTTTCGCGCATGAAAGCAATTGCTCGCTGCACGCGATCGTTCAGATACACCCCACCTTCGGCGCCCTCCGCCTCCTCCTCGCTTCGCTCTTCGACCAACAGGTACTCCAAGCCTTTCTGAGCCCGAACTGCCCCGCAGTGGCGGCGAATCAGGTTGGCAGCCAAATCGATGGCCGTACCACCTGGGCAGGTAATGATGCCCCGGTCATCGACATAGTTTTTATCGATCACCGCAGTAGACAGCGGAAAGCGCTCCTTGAACTCTTCTCGCAGGGTGAAATGGAGTGCACACCGTCTGCCGTCCAGAAGCCCAGCCTTTCCCAGCACGAATGAACCAGAGCACAAGGCGATGATGGGAATGTTGGCAGCATGCACATCCCGCAGCGCATCCAGCAGCCAGTCCGGAGGATTGCGCGTTTCGCCAAGCAACCCCCCCGCGATCACGATGTAGTCATATTGGGCCCACAGATTCAGGGGTTTGGTTGGCAAGATGGGCATTCCGCAACTGGCCACGATGGGCTGGTCATTCAGCGTCATCCAATCCCACTGACAAAAAACCTGCTGACTGCGAAAGGACTTGTCAGCGGCAAACCGCAAGGAATCCACCAATCCGGCAACCGGCACCAAGGTGAAGTGGTTCATCAAGACAAAGCCGACCCTCAGCTCTGGTTTGATAGAGGCAGGAACACTGCTTTGATCTTCGGCTTTCCTGACCATGAGTAGGCACCTCAGCTTGATGGATTGCACCATTCTAAAGCACTACGAGAGTCCTCCATATCATATCAATCTCAGCAAATGGAAAATTTAGGACACTCTGCACGAATAAGCGAAAGCGTACGATCAATTGTCATGACTGTAATATCTCAAAAGCCATTTGCTGAGCATCATGTGTACAAAAACCAACATGCTCAAAGGCACTCACTATGTACCGTGGATTCTGGTATGCCCAGGCACTCGACCTGGACAGCGATCTGGCCCCTGCCCTGCAGGATGCAATTCAAGCGGATGTCTGCATCGTCGGCGGCGGTTTCCTTGGCCTGTGGTCGGCCATCCGCCTGAAACAGGCGCACCCGGAAAAGACCATCGTCATCGTCGAGCGTGATCGCTGCGGTTCGGGTGCCAGTGGGCGCAACGGCGGTGTTGCCACCAACTGGTGGGGCAAATACCTTTCGGTGCGCACTATCTGTGGCGATGTCGAAGCGCGACGCATCTGCGAGGCGGCGGAGTCGGCCATCGACGAGATCGGCAGCTTCTGCCAGGAGCACGGTATCGATGCTCAGTATCGCAAGGACGGCTGGCTGTGGACTGCCACCAACCAGCGCCAGATGGGCTCGTGGAAGGTACTCACCGACGGCCTGCAAAAACTCGACGTCAACCCCTTCCAGGAACTGGACCGCGAAACCATCCGTGGTCGAGTAGGCTCCCCACTCGTGCTGGGTGGGATCTATGATCCCAATGCCGCCACCGTGCAGCCTGCCATGCTGGCTCGCGGCCTGCGCCGGGTGGCGCTGAAACTCGGGGTGAAGATCTTCGAGAAATCGCCTTTCACCCATTTGGAGCGCGGCAAGAACCCGGTGGTACACACCGCCATGGGTCGCGTGAAGGCTAATCACGTGGTACTCGCGCTGAATGCCTGGGGCGCGCAGTTCCCTGAGCTGCGCCGGATGATCGCGATCATGTCCAGCGACATGGTGGCCACCGCACCAGTCAAGGCCAAGCTCGACGCCATCGGCTTCAGCGGCGGCGAGTGCATGACCGATTCGCGCACCGTACTCAACTACTGGCGCAATACCCCGGATGGCCGCGTGGTGTTCGGCAAACCGCTGGGGCAGTTCGCCTTTGCCGGGCGCATCGGCAACCTGTATGAGAAGCCATCGCCGGCTGCAGACAAAGTCGCGGCCGAACTGCGCCGCCTGTACCCGCAATTGCAGGACGTGCCAGTGGTCAGCAGTTGGACCGGCCCGATCGACCGCGCCATGAAAGGCCTGCCGAACTTCGGTTACCTCGACCATCACCAGACCGTCAGCTACGGCATCGGCTTCTCGGGCAACGGGGTGGCCACTACGGTCTTTGCCAGCCGCATCATCAAATCGCTGGCCACCCACGCCAATGACGAGTGGGCCAACTGCGGACTGGTCAACCAGAAGATGAAGCTGCTGCCGCCAGAGCCGTTCCGCTTCTTCGGCGCGCACATGGTGCGCGATGCGCTGGTGCGCAAGGAATCCCTTGAAGACCACGACCAGGACGCCGGCTTCATCACCCGTCAGCTGGTTTCCATGGCGCCTGCCGGCTATGTTCCGGCGCAGAAAAAATAAGAATCAGGATCATGAGCGAACATATCGTTTTCCTAGACGACGACGGCCTTGCGGCTTCGACACGTCTGAAGCGCCCTGACTGCGAACATACCTGGGAGCAGTTTGCCTACACCCACCCCGATCAGGTGCTAGAGCACCTGAAGGACGCCACGATTGCGCTGACCTGCAGCGTGCCGCTGCGCGAGGAGCACCTGCGTCAATTACCGAAGCTGAAGATGATTTCGCTGGCCCTGACCGGCCGTGACATCGTCGACGTCGATTACTGCGATGCCCATGGCATCGAGGTTTCCAGCGTACCCGGCTACGCCGCGAACACCGTTGCCGAGCACAGCATGGCGATGATGCTCGAGCTGTTTCGCCGGCCGGCTGCCTTCAGCCGACTGATGCGCAAGGTGCATGCGGGGCAGGCCGAGTACAAGAACATCTACTTCGACCACCGTATCCGTGATGTGCGCGGCAAGCAGATGGCGATAATCGGCAGCGGCCCGATTGCCGTTCGTCTGGCCGAACTGGCCCGTGCCTTCGGTATGGAAGTGTTGTTCGAAGATCGCGGTGGCAAGCGTTCCGGCCCCGATTGCCGCTCTTTGGAGAGCTTGCTCCGCAGCTGCGATGTGCTGTCTATCAATGCACCGTTGACGCCTGAAACCCACAATTTGATCGACGCTGAAAAGCTCGCGCTGATGAAGCCCGATGCGCTGGTCATCAACACCGGCCGCGGCGGCATCGTCAACGAAGCCGCGTTGATCGATGCGTTGCAACACGGCCGGCTGGGCGGAGTCGCACTGGACGTGGTCGAGGTAGAGCCGCTGCATCCGAGCAACCCGTTGTTCCAGCTGATTGATCGCGACGACTTCATCCTCAACCCGCACATTGCCTGGAGCAGTGAGGATGCCATGCAGCAGTTGATGGACCGCGCCGTCGACAACATCACTCATTTCGTTACCCGCCACACTACCGAGAAAAGGATCCGCAGCGCATGACCATCGCCACTAAAAGCAGCTTCGTCGACGGCGCTTTCGTTGCCCTGGACAGCGGCGCTGACATCCTCGAGAACCGTAACCCATCCAACCCGGGTGAGGTGGTCGAGCGCTTCGTACGTGCCGACCAGAACCTCACCGAGCAGGCCATCGCGGCCGCACGTCGTGCCCAGCCAGCCTGGGCGCGCAGCAACCCTCAGCAACGCGCCGATGCGCTGGACTTCATCGGTAGCGAGATCCTTGCACGCCGTGAAGAACTAGCTACCCTCCTTGCCCGCGAAGAAGGCAAGATCGTCCGCGAAGCGCTCGGCGAAGTCGATCGCGCGGGTCGCTCGTTCAAGTTCTACGCCCAGGAAGCCCTGCGTGCTGAAGGTGAGAAGTACCAATCGGTGCGCCAGGACGTCGGCATCGATGTGTTCACCCAGCCACTGGGTGTGATCGGCATTATTGCGCCGTGGAACTTCCCCATCGCCATCCCGGCATGGAAAATCGCGCCAGCACTGTGCTTTGGCAACTGCGTCGTCTTCAAACCGGCTGAATTGGTACCTTCCAGCGCTTGGGCACTTGCTGAAATCATCAGCCGTTCCGGCCTGCCGGCGGGTGTATTCAACATGCTGATCGGTCCAGGTCGCAGTGTGGGCGACACAATTATCCGCTCGCCAGAAATCGACGGTATCAGCTTCACCGGCTCGGAAAATACAGGTCGTCAGATCGCCAAGCTGGCCGCCGAAGGTATGAAGAAAGTGCAGCTGGAGATGGGCGGCAAGAACCCGCTGGTGGTGCTGGATGATGCCGATCTTGAGCAAGCGGTAGAAGTTGCGCTCAACGGTTCGTTCTACAGCACGGGTCAGCGTTGCACAGCCAGTTCTCGTGTCATTGTGACTGAAGGCATTCACGACGCGTTTGTCGCGCGCCTGGCTGAGCGTACTCGGGCGCTGAAAGTGGGCGACGCGTTGCAGGCGTCCACCGATATTGGCCCGGTTGTGGACGGGCGTCAGCTGGAGCAGAACCTCTCCTACGTCGCTCTTGGCCTGGAACAGGGTGCCAAACTGGTGTGTGGCGGTGAACGAGTCGAAAACGAAGCCGGCGCGTACTACTTCACGCCAGCACTGTTCACCGAAGTGACTTCGCAAATGCGCATCTACCGGGAGGAGATTTTCGGGCCGGTGCTGAGCGTGCTCAAGGTGCGTGATTATGAAGAGGCCTTCGCTGCAGCAGAAGACACTCAGTTTGGCTTGTCCGCAGGCATTGTCACCACGTCGTTGCGTTACGCAGAACACTTCAAGCGCAATAGCTCGGCCGGCATGGTGATGGTTAATTTGCCAACCGCCGGTGTTGATTATCACGTTCCGTTCGGCGGTAACGGCGCTTCGAGCCTGGGCTCACGCGAACAAGGCACTCACGCCAGGCAATTCTTCACCCGCGTCAAGACCACGTATCAACTGGCCTGACGTCACACCCTTAAACGCAAAATG
The DNA here is from genome assembly GCF_056098905.1 of Pseudomonas sp. TSO6. NCBI lineage: Bacteria > Pseudomonadati > Pseudomonadota > Gammaproteobacteria > Pseudomonadales > Pseudomonadaceae > Pseudomonas > Pseudomonas sp. TSO6. Next base: position 11,688 of record NZ_JBLZWV010000039.1, read on the forward strand.
TTCATCTACGAGACCGACGTTGAAATCGGTCTCGTGGAGCCTGCTGTCCGAACAAATATAAACCTGAGGTAGTAAGCAAGATGGCCAAGGCCGCCGATGTCGTTGTGCAATGCCTGGAGAACGAAGGTGTCGAGTATGTGTTCGGCATTCCCGGTGAGGAAAACCTCGACCTGCTGGAATCCCTGCGCAAGTCGAAGATCAAGCTGGTTCTGACCCGCCACGAGCAGTCCGCGGGCTTCATGGCCGCCACCTATGGCCGCCTGACCGGCAAGACCGGCGTCAGCCTGTCGACACTGGGCCCTGGCGCAACCAACCTGGTCACCGCCAGTGCCTACGCCTACCTGGGCGGCATGCCGATGATGATGATCACCGGCCAGAAGCCGATCAAGAAGTCCAAGCAGGGCCGTTTCCAGATCATCGACGTGTGCGGCATGATGGACCCCATCACCAAGTACACCCACCAGTTCGCCTCGGCCGACAACATCCCGGCCCGTATGCGTGAAGCCTTCCGCCTGGCTGAAGAAGAGAAGCCGGGCGCCGTGCACCTGGAACTGCCGGAAGACATCGCCGCCGAGCAGACCGACGCCCTGCCGATCCCACGCAGCCTGCACCGCCGCCCGCTGGCCGAGCACGTGGCCATCGAAGCTGCCGTCGAGAAACTGCAGAAGGCCCGCAGCCCGATCCTGGTCATCGGTGCCGGCGCCAACCGCAAGATGACCGCCAAGGTCCTCAAGCAGCTGATCGACAAGACCGGCATCCCGTTCATCACCACCCAGATGGGTAAAGGCGTGGTCGACGAGCGTCACCCGCGCTTCCTCGGCAACGCTGCGCTGTCGTCCGGTGACTTCGTCCACCGCGCCATCGAAGCGGCCGACCTGATCATCAACATCGGCCACGACGTGATCGAGAAGCCGCCGTTCTTCATGGTCCGTGGCGGCACCGAAGTCATCCACATCAGCTTCCGCTCCGCCGAAGTCGATGCCGTGTACTTCCCGCAGGTGGAAGTGATCGGCGACATCGCCAACGCCGTGTGGCAGATCAGCGAAGCGCTGACCGACACCACGCATTGGGACTTCACCCGCCTGATGACCATCCGTGAAGCGAACGAAGCGCAGATCGCCGAAGGTGCCGACGACAACCGCTTCCCGGTCTACCCGCAGCGTATGGTCGCCGACATCCGTCGCGTACTGCCGTCCGACGGCATCGTCGCCCTGGACAACGGCATCTACAAGATCTGGTTCGCCCGTAACTACAAGGCGCACAAGCCGAACACCGTGCTGCTGGACAACGCCCTGGCGACCATGGGCGCCGGCCTGCCATCGGCCATGGCCTCGCACCTGGTGTACCCGGATCGCCCGGTGATCTCGGTGTGCGGCGACGGCGGCTTCATGATGAACAGCCAGGAGCTGGAAACCGCGGTACGTCTGGGCATGCACATCACCGTGGTGATCCTGCGTGACGACGGCTACGGCATGATCCGCTGGAAGCAGGCCAACATGGGCTTCACCGATTTCGGCCTGGACTACGGCAACCCGGACTTCGTCAAGTACGCCGAAGCCTACGGTGCCAACGGCCACCGCGTGGAAAGCGCCGAAGCCTTCCTGCCACTGCTCGAGCACTGCATCAAGACCCCGGGCGTGCACGTGATCGACTGCCCGGTCGATTACAGCGAGAACGACCGCATCCTGAACATGGACCTGCGTGAGCGTAGCGCTGCCATCTGACTAAGGAAACAGAACCATGCAATTGAAAAATTCGTATCTGTTCCGCCAGCAAGCCTTCATCAACGGTGAGTGGCTGGATGCGGACAGCGGCCAGACCATCAATGTGACCAACCCGGCCACAGGTGAAGTCATCGGTACCGTGCCGAAGATGGGCACCGCGGAAACCCGCCGCGCCATCGAAGCCGCCGACAAGGCCCTGCCGGCCTGGCGCGCCCTGACCGCCAAGGAGCGCTCGGCCAAGCTGCGTCGCTGGTTCGAACTGATGATCGAGCACCAGGACGACCTGGCTCGCCTGATGACCACCGAACAAGGAAAGCCGCTGGCCGAAGCCAAGGGCGAAATCGCCTACGCCGCCTCGTTCATCGAGTGGTTCGCCGAAGAAGCCAAGCGCGTCTACGGTGATACCATCCCAGGTCACCAGCCAGACAAGCGCCTGATCGTCATCAAGCAGCCGATCGGCGTTACCGCGGCCATCACCCCGTGGAACTTCCCGGCCGCGATGATCACCCGCAAAGCCGGCCCGGCCCTGGCCGCTGGCTGCACCATGGTGCTCAAGCCTGCCTCGCAGACCCCGTACTCGGCATTGGCCCTGGTCGAGCTGGCCACCCGTGCCGGCATCCCGGCGGGTGTGCTGAGCGTGGTTACCGGCAGCGCTGGCGAAGTTGGCGGCGAACTAACCGGCAACTCCCTGGTACGCAAGCTGTCCTTCACCGGCTCGACCGAAATCGGTCGCCAGCTGATGGAAGAATGCGCCAAGGACATCAAGAAGGTTTCCCTGGAGCTGGGTGGCAACGCCCCGTTCATCGTGTTCGACGACGCCGACCTGGACAAGGCGGTCGAGGGCGCGATATCTCCAAGTACCGCAACAACGGCCAGACCTGCGTCTGCGCCAACCGTATCTACGTGCAGGACGGTGTCTACGACGCGTTCGCCCAGAAGCTGGCCGCCGCTGTTGCCAAGCTGAAGATCGGTAATGGCCTGGAAGAAGGCACCACCACTGGCCCGCTGATCGACGGCAAGGCTGTCGCCAAGGTTCAGGAACACATCGAAGACGCCGTTGGCAAAGGCGCCAAGGTGCTGTCCGGTGGCAAGCTGATCGAAGGCAACTTCTTCGAGCCGACCATTCTGGTCGACGTGCCGAACACCGCTGCCGTGGCCAAGGAAGAGACCTTCGGCCCACTGGCGCCGCTGTTCCGCTTCAAAGACGAAGCCGAAGTCATCGCCATGTCCAACGACACCGAGTTCGGCCTGGCCTCGTACTTCTACGCCCGTGACATGAGCCGCGTGTTCCGTGTTGCCGAGGCCCTGGAATACGGCATGGTGGGTATCAACACCGGCCTGATCTCCAACGAAGTTGCGCCATTCGGCGGCATCAAGGCCTCGGGCCTGGGCCGCGAAGGCTCCAAGTACGGTATCGAGGACTACCTGGAAATCAAGTATCTGTGCCTGAGCATTTAGAGACCGAGCCTCGACCGATGGCCGCCTCACCGGTACCTATGCAGTTCAAATTGTGCACTTTCCCTGATGACTAGGGGTACGGACGGGCATTACCCGTCCGTTTTTTTTCGTATCACGTACTGACTCAACCAACGAGGCTCATTTTAAAACTCGAACCACCTGCTGCCAGATGAGGCGTACCTCAATTATGATCCTCCTAACGGTCGAAGCTGCGAAGCAACAGCTCAGGCATTGACAGGATGACTGCGCAACTGAGCGGTTCGTAAAGCAACCCTCGAAACAGAGAATTTATAAACATGAAGCCCACTGAGCCAGGCAATAAGCACAAAGGTTACCGGCGCATCATTCCATCGATGACCGCACTCCTGCAGTTCGAGTCCGTTGCACGCCTGAAGAGCTTCACTCAAGCCGCCAAGGAACTGGGAGTCACCCAAGCGGCGGTCAGCAAACAAATTAAACTGCTCGAAGAAAACCTGGGGGCGCAATTATTTCAACGCGCCTATCGAAATATCGAGCTCACTCATCATGGGCTGGCCTTATTTGCGGTGATCTCCGAGTCCTTGCAGAAAATTGCCACAGTCTTTGATGAGATCAACCAACGCGAGGGGAGCAAAGAGATTACGCTCGGCGCCACTGCCTCGTTTTCTCAGTTCCAGATCATGCCCAGGCTTGCAGCGCTGCATGAAACCATGCCAGAACTCAAGCTTCGCCTCACCACCCAAATGTTCACAGGCGATCTTCGTACGCAAGAGACAGACCTGGATGTACGCTATGGAAACGGTGAGTGGATAGATGGGCAAGCGATCTTTTTGTTCGACGAAGAAATCTTTCCGGTTTGCTCCCCTGCGTGGCTAGCCCGCAACCCGATGCCAACGTCCTTGGAGGAGCTAGCAAACTCAAGTTTGCTGGAGGCTGATTCCACGACAGAGGGATGGATGAACTGGCAGGGCTGGTTCAAAGAGTTGGGCTTGAATACCCACAAGCTGAATTTTGCGCTGCGCTGCAACCTGCACGCCAATGCCGTGCATGCCGCACTTCACGGTCACGGCATTGGCCTGGGCTGGGGGCGGGTGATCGAGCATCTATTGTCCACGGGGGAGCTCGTTCGCCTGGGCGCCTTCTCGGTTCGGCCCAAAGATGCCTACTACGTGATCATTCCTCACGGCCACAATGCAACCCCCGAAGACTGGGCGGTGATCCACTGGCTGCAGAATCGCGCACCTCTGTCCGCGCTGGCAGCAGCTTCATAACTTAAGGTAATGTCACTCGTAAAAATAAGCGCATTGACGGCTTTTTAGGCTACTCAGATAATCCTCGCACAAGCGTTACCAATACTTACAATAAGAGTGCCTGAGGATTTACCATGAGCATTTCGAGTTCTAAAACTCATCGCGAAGTTTTGTCTTCACGACAGCCCGGCTTTGGTATGCCCGGTGAAGTTTTCAGCCGACAGGACATCTTCGAAACAGACGTGGATGTATTCTTCAATAAACACTGGATTGTTGTGGCAGTCACTGCCGATGTTGAAGAGCCCGGCGATGTATTCACTACTGACATCGGAAAGGCCTCCGTCATCATATTGCGCGATGATGATGAGCAAATCCGTGCCTACCGCAATGTTTGCCGTCACCGCGGCGCCCGCCTCAAAGAACCAGGCAAGTCTACTGTTGGTATGCTGGTGTGCCCTTACCACCAGTGGACCTATGATTTGGATGGCAGCCTGAAACATGCAGCGCATATGGGGAAAAACTTTGACCCCAAATGCCGCAGCCTTATTCCAGTCCACTGCAAAGTTATCGGGACCCATGTCTTCGTTTGTTTGAGCGATAACCCACCTGAGGACATTGCCTATCAGGAAGAGGTGATGGGCGCACGCTTTGCCCCCTACGACCTGACCAATACCAAGATCGCGTACGAGCTGGATTACGTCGAGAATGGCAACTGGAAGTTGGTGATGGAGAATAACCGTGAGTGCTATCACTGCCACGGTACGCACCCTGAACTGCTGGTCTCCTATCAATCCGAGGATCTGGGTGTCAGCCTTGAAGAGATGAGCGAAGAACAGCGCGCCTCCTACGACGCCTATCAGATTCGCAAAGCAGGAATCGAAGCAGACTGGGCGAACGATGGCCATCTCTACGAAACGGTCGAACACCTGGATGACGATGCTGCCACTCAGTTCCGCACTCAGCGCATGATCATTGCCGGTAGCGGCGAATCCCAGACCCTTGACACCAAAGTCGCCTGCACCAAGCTGCTCGGCAACTTGAAACGCAAAGATCTTGGCGATACGCACCTGTGGGGCAACAATGCTTGGGCCCATGTCATGAGCGACCACGCCATGATCAGCTGGATCATCCCGCTCTCGCCGGACCGCACCCTTGTTCGCACCAAATGGCTGGTTCACAAGGACGCCGTAGAGGGTGTCGATTACGACCTGCAACGTCTGACCGAGGTTTGGGTAGCCACCACCAAGCAAGACGCCGACCTTGTTGCGATCACCCATAGCGGTACTCAGGATCCCGCCTACATTCCTGGCCCCTACTCCGAGTTCACCGAGCCCTACGTGGATCAGTTCCTGCGCTGGTACAGCGCACGTCTCCAGGCACACGGAGTTTAAGGTGATGACCATGTTCGAAAATATTGCCAGCCTGCGTGCAGACCAACGTTTCTCGGACACTGACCATTGGGCCGCCCACGGCGCTCAATGGGTCAGCGGAGACAGCAAACGCATCGAGTGCTTGAGCGTCGAGGCTGAAACTCACGACGTTAAGACCTTCACGTTCCACTCCACCGACTACCATGCCCTCGCCTACGAGCCAGGGCAGTTTCTCACCGTATCACCAGTGATCAACGGAGAGAGTGTATCGCGCTGCTACACGCTCTCGTCGACCCCGACACGTCCATTCACGTTCTCGATCACGGTCAAGAGAGTACCTGGCGGCATCGTTTCCAACTGGCTGCATGACAATCTCCATGCCGGAGATGCACTGCTTGCATCTGGCCCAGCGGGGATTTTCACCCCTGTTGCCGGGCCTGCTAAAAAGCTTCTGTATCTCTCTGCGGGCTCCGGCATCACGCCGCTGATGGCGATGACGCGTGCTGCTGCAGACCTTCACGCCGATCTGGACATTGTTTTCGTTCACAGCGCGCGCACGCCTAAAGACATCATTTTCCGTCAGGAGCTTGCACACCTTGAGCGGACCATGCCCAAGATGCGCACCTTGTTCTTCTGTGAAAGCGTGGGCGACGAACCGGAGTGGACGGGAACGGTAGGTCGCTTTTCGATCGAGCAACTCGAGAAAGAGATTCCTGATTTCCAAGAGCGCTCCGTTTTCACCTGCGGCCCAAAGGGCTACATGGATGCGGTCAAGGGGTTGTTGGGTGGCGCTGGTTTCGACCTGCTTCGCTACCATCAGGAGAGTTTTGACATTTCTGCGGAGGTGGTGCTCGAACCGCTGCCGTCGACTGAACCCGGGCAGGCCCAGGACACGTTTACAGTCCGCATGGCACGCTCCGGCAAGACCTTCACCATGACTGCCGATCAAACCGTGCTCAGTGCGGCCAAAAAGGCGGGAGCCGTTGTTCCCTCATCTTGCAGCCAAGGTGTCTGTGGCACCTGCAAAACGGCGCTGCTCGAAGGCAGCGTGGATATGAGCCACAACGGAGGCATTCGGCAACGTGAAATCGACAAGGGTTTGCGTCTGCTGTGCTGCAGCCGCCCCACCTCCGATCTGGTGATCGATCTCTGACAAAAAGGCGCCCTAGCAGACTGTGTGAAAACCTAGCAATCTGCCCGGCCCTTTAAGAGAATGCTCCGTATCGAAAGATACGGAGCATTTTTCGTTATGGCCTACATACAAGGAGAGTCCCGCAGTCAGACCAGCCTTTTCC
>NZ_JBLZWV010000040.1:0-108961 GCF_056098905.1 Pseudomonas sp. TSO6
GTGCTGCGAAGAGGCCATTTCAGCCGAAGATAATCTTTAGCCTTATCGGCCTCTTCGCAGCACAAGGCTGCTCCTACAGGGGTGAAGCGACAGACTGCGTGATGGTGCCGAAATCAGACGGTGGCCAGCACAGCCATGGCCTTCTCCAGCGCCATGCGCGCGCGCTGTTCACCGCTTATGCCTTGCTCCAGCAGCTGCCGTGTGGGGATTTCCAGGCTCAGCGGCACGGTGGGCGGCAGGCCGCGCAGCAGGCTGACCAGGTCGGCATCGCCGTCACCGGGGAAGCGCCGCTCGTTTCGCGCCTGGCGCAGGATCTCGTCCATGTCGGCGGGTACCGGGCCGGCGACGTCGCACAGCTGGGCGTAGCGCATGCGCTGCGGCGCCAGTTGTGCCAGGTCGTCCAGCGAAGACCGGGAGCGATTGAAGTGGAAGGCATCCACCAGTACGCAGCCATTGCTGCGGTCGGCGTTGGCCACCACCCGCATGGCCTGGCTCAGGTCGCGCACATCGGTCCAGGGCATGAACTCCAGATGCGGGTAAATGCCATACCCCGCTGCCAGGTCACACAACGCGGCGAAGCGCTCGGTCAGACGGGCTTCATCCGGGTCGTTGCCGGCCACCAGCAGCTCTGTGCCACCTAGCTCGGCGCCTACCGCCAGAATCGGTTCGAAATCGGCCACGCAGGTTTCGGGCTTCAGGCGCAGTATTTCCAGGTCGAGCACCTTGATACCGGTGTCGCGCAGGCGCGCCTGGGTTTGCCGCCGCAGGTCGGCGTCGGCCACAAGCGGGAAGTGCTGCTCCTGCTCGGTGGCCGGCACCAGGCGCAGGCCAACGTGGCTGTAACCGGCGCGGGCAGCTGCCTCGACCATGTCCGGCGGGGACAGTTCGAGCACCGTCAGGGCGGCGAGGGAGAAAATTCGATCAGTCATTGTTCGTCACCCAAAATAAGTCAAGGTCGGCTTAGGCAATCTGCTCGGGGGCACAGGCCCGGCCGCTTTGCGCCGCCTGGCGGATGGCTTCGATCAGCGCCAGCGTGCGGCCACCGTCGGCAGCGTCGATCAGCGGCGCCTGCTCACCGCGGGCAACCCGCACGAAATGCTGCAACTGCAGGGTCAATGCCTCGCCATCAGGAATGGTTTCTTCGCTCTGCAGCAGCGGCGTGTGCCAGCCAGCCCCCACCTCGGCGTAGTGCCAGCGCTTGAGCTGGGGAATACTCAGCGCCCCTTGGGTGCCAGCCAGCAGGTAGCAAGGCTGGCCATCCTGGCGCGGGTAGATCGGGCTTTCGCCGGAGTCCAGCTCCCAGCTCCACGGCGCGGCCACCGCGTCGGAGCCGGTCAGGCTGCCCAATGCGCCGTTCGCGAACTGCAACAGCACCGCGGCGCTGTCTTCGTTGGCAAAACCGCGTACATCGTTACGGGTGAACGCCTGCACCTGCACCACCTCGCCGCACAGATGGCGCAGCAGGTCGAGGTCGTGGATCAGGTTGGTCAGCAAGAAGCCGGCCCCCGGCTCGCGACGCCATGGGGTGTCGAAGTAGCTGTCTGGCTTTTGCAGTTGCCACAGTGCGGTGACATTGATCAGCCGGCCCAGCTTGCCGTCGGCAATCACCTGGTGCGCCTTGGCGATCAGTGGATTGTGCCGCCGGTGATGGCCGACCAGCACTGGCACACCCCGGCTGCGCGAGGCCTCTACCAATGCACGAACTTCATCCAGGTGCACGCCCACCGGCTTCTCGACCAGCACTGGCACGCCGGCCTCGATGAAATCCAGCGCGGTAGCCACATGCAGGTTGTTCGGGTTGGCAACGATCACCGCCTCGGGGCGCACACGCTCCAGCATCTGCCGGTGGTCGGCAAAATAGGGCACGCCGCACTCGGCGGCAAAGGCCTCGGCCTGCGGGCCCGGGTCGGCCACCGCGCACAGTTGGGCTTGCGGCACGTTACGCAGGTGCTGATAGTGCTGGCGGCCCATGATGCCGGCGCCAATCAAGCCAATACGAAGGGGTGCATTCAACAGCCTGTCCTCTTGTCGTTGTTGTTGGGCAGATTCTGAAACCGCATTCCAGAATCAACACTCGATAATTTAGAACCAAGTTCAGCTTTTCAGAAGAACCGGTAGAACAGACTGTGCGGTAATCGACCAGTAATGTGCCTTCAGGCAAACAATTCGCTTGCCCGGCTGGCTGCGGACAGCTCCTGCGCCGCCGCCAGCAACAGCGGCGCCAGCTCTGCCAGGCGGCTTTGCGCCATCCGTGCGCTAGGCCCGGCGATGCTCAATACGCCAATCACCTCGTCCGTTTGCGGGCGACGCACCACCGCCGCCAGGGCCGAGGTACCGATGGCCGAGGTTTCCTCCACCCAGGCATATCCCTGCTCGCGGGCACGGTGCAGGTAGGCAAGCAGTTCCTCAGTGGAACGTGGTGCGTTGGGGCCGAACTGCGCAGGGTCGGCAATGCCCTGGCGCAACACCATCTGCAGCGCCTGTTCATCGTCCAGGCTGGCCAGCCAGGCATGCCCTGAAGCGGTGTAGAACAGTGGCGCATCGCGGCCCATGTCCGGGTCGTAGCGCAGCCCGGAGCGGGCGCCCTGGGACTTGGCGATCCAGGTCTGGCGGGTACCGTCGATCACGCCAAGGCGCACCAGTTCGCCGCTGTCCTGGGCCAGGCGGTCGAGAATCGGCTGGATGATGTCGGCACCGTTGCTGGACAGGTAACGAAAGCCCAGGGCCACCAGCTTGGCCGACAGCTGGTAACGGCTGTTGTCGCGGTTCTGTCGCACGTAGCCGAGCCGCACCAGCTCGGTGAGCATGCGGTGGGCCGCGCTTTTGGGGATGTCCAGGCGCTCGGCCAGGGTTTGCAAGGGCAGCCCCTGAGGTTCGCCGGTAAGGCTCTCTACAAGACTGAAGGCGCGTTCGATCTGACTACCAGCCATGACACAGTTCCCTGATTTTTTTGCGGATTCTAGAAGATGATTCCATATGAGCGGTAGAGCGCGCAGCCAGCCTCCCGTGAAATGTCCGGTTATCGCCCAGTAGTTGCCCTTCCAGGCTGCCAGGCCATTGCGGGCCGACCCACTGCGGATAAAAATATGGAACCTTGTTCTAATAACAAAACAGGAACGCCGCAATGCCTTCTGCTGCTCTCGATACCGAATACGATGTACTGGTCATAGGCTCTGGCGCCGCCGGGCTGGCTGCGGCCGTGACAGCTGCCTGGCACGGGCAGAAGGTGATCGTGCTTGAGAAGGAACCCGTGTTTGGCGGCGCCACCGCGTGGTCGGGCGGCTGGGCATGGGTGCCACGCAACCCGCTGGCCCAGCGGGCTGGCATTGTGGAAGACATCGAGCAGCCACGCACCTACCTGCGCAATGAACTGGGGGCGAATTACAACGCCGAGCGGGTGGATGCGTTCCTCGAAGCCTGCCCGCACATGGTGGCGTTCTTCGAAAAACACACAGCGCTGCAATTTGCCGACGGCAACGGCATCCCGGACATGCATGGCGACACACCCGGTGCGGCCCAGGGCGGCCACCAGGTAATTGCCGCGCCGTACGACGCCCGCCAGGTGGGCGCCTTGCTGCCGCGCCTGCGCAAGACCCTGCGCGAAACCTCATTCATGGGCATGCCGATCATGGCCGGCGCAGACCTGGCCGCCTTCCTCAACATGACCCGCTCGCCCAAGGCCTTGCTGCACGTGTGCAAGCGCTTTGGCCGCCACCTGTATCACCTGGCCCGGCATGGCCGGGCGATGCACCTGGTCAACGGCGTGGCATTGGTGGCGCGCCTGGCCAAGTCGGCACAAGACCTGGGCGTGCACCTGCAGGAGTCGGCGCCGGCCAAACGCCTGCTGGTCGAAGAAGGCCAGGTACGTGGGGTGCTGGTGGGCACACCGCAGGGCGACCGGCAGATCCGGGCCAAGGCCGTGGTACTCGCGGCGGGTGGATTCCCTAACGATAACGCCCGGCGCCGGCAGCTATTCCCGCGTGATGCCAGCGGCCACGACAACCTGGCCCTGCCGCCACAGGGTTGTTCCGGGGACGGGCTGCGCCTGGGCGAGTCGGCGGGTGGCGTGGTCGCTACCGACCTGAAATCGCCAGTGGCCTGGGCGCCGGTTTCGCAGGTGCCGCACCGTGATGGCAGCATCGGCCACTTCCCGCACATCATCGAGCGCGGCAAGCCCGGCATCATTGGCGTGCTGGCCAACGGCAAGCGCTTTGTCAACGAAGCGCATGGCTATTACGACTATGTGTCAGCCATGGTCGCAGCAGTGCCGCCGGATGAGGAAGTGTGCTCGTGGCTGGTTTGCGACCATCGCTTCCTGCGCCGCTATGGCCTGGGTTTCGCCCGCCCGGCACCGCTGCCGGTAGGGCCGCATGTGCGCAGCGGCTACCTCAAGCGCAGCGCCACGCTCGAACAACTCGCCCAGGCCTGTGGCATCGACCCGTCCGGGCTACGCGCCACGGTCGATGACTTCAACACCCACGCCCGCAACGGCCAGGACCCGGCGTTTGGCCGTGGTTCCACACCGTTCAACCGCAAGCAGGGCGACCCGCAGCACAAAGGGCCCAACCCTTGTGTAGCGCCCATCGAGCATGGGCCGTTCTATGCGGTGAAGGTGAAGCCTGGCTGCTTTGGCACCTTTGCCGGGCTGCGCACCGATGGCAGTGCCCGCGTGCTGGACGAGGCCGGGCAGCCGATCCCAGGGTTGTATGCTGCAGGTACCGACATGGCCAGCGTGTTTGGGGGCTGGTACCCGTCGGGTGGCATCAACCTGGGCCCGGCGCTGACCTTTGGTTATGTGGCCGGGCGGCACATTGCCGGGGTGCAAGGGTACGAGTGAGGTACGCCGAAAGGTTTGCAGCGCCTGTAAGATCGAGCGCCGCGCGGGCGGCGCTCGATCTTACAGGCGCTGAAACTGCTGCGGCGGACACCTGTCAGCCTTATCTGATGTTTTGTCGCCCGATGCTTGCATCAGGTGGCAGGCATTGCTGCGCTCGAAGCGGATATCTGCGCCAGCCAGTAAGGCACATCGACCTCGTCGATCTGCTCGGCGCGCAGGAAACGCACGGCATACTGGCGGTACACCCCGCTGCTCAAGAACAGGTGCAGCAGTTGCCCGTCGATGTGCCTGTCGCGGGCCATGAACACCAGGATTTTTACTGATTCGGACAGCGTCTTCGGTGGCTTGTACGGCCGGTCGGCTGCGGTCAGCGCTTCGAAGATGTCGGCAATCGCCATCACCCGTTCGGCAATGCCCAGGTCGTGCTCGCCCAGCCGGCGCGGGTAACCGCTGCCATCCATCTTCTCGTGGTGGTTGCCGGCAATGGCCGGTACCCTTTTCAGCTGGCGTGGAAACGGCAGCGCGCTGAGCATGATGATGGTCTGCACGATGTGCTCATTGATCTTGAAGCGTTCCTCGTCATTCAGCGTGCCGCGTCGAATCGACAGGTTGTACAGCTCGCCATGGTCGCTGGCATGGGCTGGCAGGCGCATGTCGAACCCCCAGTGGTTGCGCGGGTCGCCCTTGGCCACCGGTGGTTTGCGTTCACCCCAGGGCACGCGGTGCTCCGGCCGGTCGGCCAGCAGGGGTTCGTCTACCGGGAGTGCAGGTTGCGGCAAACCTGCAAAACGCTCCGCCTCGTCGCGGGAAATGCCCAGGCGGTTGTCGAAGTGGCGCTGCCAGCGGCGCTGGCCAATCTGCTGCAAACGCTCGATGTCGGCGTCCTGCATGAACTCGCCGCCGATGTTGGCCTGGGCGACGAAGGCGAACTCATTCTGCAGCCGATCCTGGCTTTGTACCAGGCTGGCTTGCAGCGCCCGCTGATCGGCACCGCTGGCCAGGCCCTGCCAGTACGCGAGCTCGGCATCGCGCCACAGCACTTCAAAGCGCATGCGCACCTCGTGAATGCGGTTGTGCAGGGTTTCCAGCTTTGTCGCCTTGTCCACCACATACTCGGGGCTGGTGACCTTGCCACAATCGTGCAGCCAGGCCGCCACGCGAAATTCATAGCGCTCGGCTTCGGTCATGTTGAAGCTGGCATAGGGACCGGTGTCGGCGGCTACTACCTGGTCCAGCAGCATCTGCGCCAGCTGCGGCACCCGCTCGCAATGGCCACCGGTATAAGGGCTTTTGGCGTCGATGGCGTCGGCCAGCAGCTTGATCATGGCATCCATCAGGCGTTGCTGGGCTTCGACCAGCTGGCGCGTCTCGATGGCCACAGCCACCACACCCGACAGCTCCTCGACAAACTGCCGGAACGGCTGGCCCAGCTGGTCGTCGTCCAGTTGCAGCACCAGGATGCCCAACAGCGCCTGGCTACGGTCTTTCAGCACCACAGCCAGGCTGCGCTCGTGCAGGCCGAGGGCTTGGTTAACGGCAGCGGGCAGCGTGGGCCGGGCAGCTTCATCCACGGCAAGCTCGGCCGGGTATTGCTCACCGCGGCAGGAGGCGGCCAGGCGCAGCAGCGCGTGCTCGGCGTCAAACAGGTACACCACACCAGCATCGGCCCCGGCGGCCTGCACCAGGTGGGTGAGTACGCCATCGAGCATGTGCTCGAGGTCGCGCTCGCGACTGAGCGCGAGGGTAATGGCCTGAAAGCTGCGGATGGTGCCAGACATGCGGCTCAGTACATGGCTCAGTTCGCGTACTTCGGTCACCCGCGACTTCACCCCCACTTCGCGGCTGAAGTCGAAGCCGGCCAAGCCTTGCACCTGGTCGGCCAGCACCTTCAACGGGCGACCGATGCGCCGCCCAAGTACCCCGCCAAGCACCAGCAGCACGGCCATCAGCGCAGCGGTCCAGAGCAACTGTTCGAACAGCACCTTGCGCGCACCGGCCAACAACTCATGGGCCGGCACGGCAATCAGCACCTGCAGGTCCTGCCCGGCCAGGTTGGTCAGCGGGATGCGCATGCCATACCAGGTCCGGCCCTGCACATGGTAGGGCTGTGCCCGGGTGCCTTGCTGCTGGTCAGCGTAAAGGTGTTGCAGGCTTGCAACGCCCAGTTCGCCGACACGCGACAGGCGCACGCCCTGCCCTTCATGCACGATTACCCGCTGCAGGTTCGGGTAGGCCACCACGCTGCCCTGGTCGTCGACCACAGCAATCTCGGTGCCGGGGGTGATGCGCAGCCCCTGGGTTTCGCTGGCCAGGTCGCTGACCGAAACATCCATGCCGATCACTGCACCACCGTCAACGCTGCGCTGCGCCATGGTCAGGCCGATCTCGCGGGTGGTGAAGAACACATAGGGCGGGGTTAGCGCGGTACCGGGCTGTGCGCTGGCTTCGGCGAACCACGGGCGCGTGCGTGGGTCGTAGCGGTATTCGGGTTTGGCCTGAGCCTGCAACAGGTTCAACGCCCTGTCGTAGTAGCGCCACTCGCCCTGTACCACCCCGCCTTCACCCCGGCTGACACTCTGCACCAGAAACGCCGTGCCCGCCGGCGCGGCAAAGCGCTGCAGCAGCTGTGGGTCCCGCAGCTGGCGCACCAGCAGGAAATCACCATTGGTGTAACCGATGTAGGCAGCACTGAGCATGCGGTTGGCATCCAGCGTCTCGACCAGCTGTGGCAGCCGTTCGAAGCGCTGTGCCTGGGTATGTGCAGCGGGGTTGTGGGCCAGCAGGCGGATACTGCTTTGTGCCGGGTCGATCAGGCGCCGGGCGCGTTCGTCGATGGTCTTGCCAACCTGCTGGGCGGCATCGCCGGCGGCGGCTACCAGGGTCTGGCGAATGCCGTAATAACCCTGCCAGGCCAGGGCGGCGCCGAGCAACAGCATGCCCAGCACGACGGCCAGCGCTACCAGCCATTGCAGCGAGATGCCACGCCCGGCTTTACCGGCAACACGGCCATTCGACACGCAGCCCATTCCAGGTACTCCATGTGTGGCAGTTTGAAGGAGCAGCCAGAACGATCATGCAGGCCAGGGCCATTCGCAGGCAGCGTGACGGGCCGAATGGTGGCAAGTAGCCCTGGTCCATCTTGGCAGCAGTGTAGAGCGCACGTGGGCTTTCTGCCGGGATGGCAAAAAAAAATTAACCTGGGCCAGTAAAAGCCGCACAGCCGTTACATAGGCTTCAAACCCGCTGTTCCAGCATGACCAACGCCCCGACAATCAGCGCCTGCATGCCCTCAAGCAACTCCACTTCCATCTCCGATTCTTCGCCAGCCCGGTCGGCCTCCAGCAGCGGCTCGCGCCCCGACACCGTGTACACCGTATCGGCCACGGCAA
Organism: Pseudomonas sp. TSO6; assembly: GCF_056098905.1. NCBI lineage: Bacteria > Pseudomonadati > Pseudomonadota > Gammaproteobacteria > Pseudomonadales > Pseudomonadaceae > Pseudomonas > Pseudomonas sp. TSO6. The sequence goes on from NZ_JBLZWV010000040.1 coordinate 8,227, forward strand.
AGCAATGGAACGCCACCGTCGACAACAACCAGCGCGCCTGTTCCAGGCTCAGGCCGTAGGCCTGGGCGATGTGCGCCTGGTGGTCGTTGATCTTGTCGATCATCGCTTCTGTCGCTGCCAGCCTGCGGATCACATAGGGCGTCAGACCCGGGTGGGCCTTGACGAATGCCTGTACCGACATGGCAAAGCGCGTCAGGTAGGCCTGCAACCCTTCTACACAATCCCCGTCTGCCCTAGGGATTTGCCAGCGCTGAAAGATCTCCTCGGCCACCAGGCACTTGAGTGCTTCGATGTTCGGCACATGCTTGTACAGCGCCATGTGGCTTACCCCCAACGCAGCGGCCACGCCAACGAACGTGAGGTTGGGCAAGCCGATGGCGACGCTCACATCGGCAATCCGTTCACGGGTGATGGTGCGAGGGCGACCGCGTCCGGGGGTGCGTTGTGGTGGTTGCATCGGGTCCTCCAGGCATTGTGAAGACAGTCTTGTAGCTGTCTTGTCGGGTTTTCGCAAATTAGTTTATAGTCATGCAACTAATTCATTTGCAGCTTTCCAGGCCCGCTTCATGTCCGATTCATCAACGCCCCTTGACGATGCCGCCCCTTCAATAAACAACGCCCGCAGCCCGCTCGGCCGTGTGCTTTCCCCCATTCGCGGGCGGCTGGCGCTGTCGGCGGTGCTGGCTGCTGCGGGTTCGATGCTGGCTTTGGTACCGCTGGCAGGCATTGCGCACATCGCACATCTGGCGTTGAGCGAAACCGCCACATCGGGCGCCATTGGCCGGGCCATCGCAGCCAGCATCGCCAGCTTGTTCACTGGCATGGCCCTGATCACCGCAGCCGAAATGCTGGCGCACCAAGCCGACAACCACATCACCCATCACCTGCGTGTGGCGATCGGCCAGCGCCTGATGCAAGTGCCGCTCGGCTGGTTCAGCGAGCGGGCATCAAGCGAAGTGAAACGGGCCATGCAGGACGACATCGGCACACTGCACAGCCTTACCGCGCACTTTTTCACCACGCTGGGCCGCGCCGTGGGCGCCGTGCTGATCTCCGTGGCCTACCTGTTCGCCATGGACTGGCGCCTTGCCGTGGTCGTGCTGCTGCCCTTCCCGGCGTTCTTCCTGTTTCTGCACCGTGCCATCAAGGCCAGCGCAGCGCATATGGGTGATGTGGTTGCGGGCATGGGGCGCATCGACAACGCGGTGGTCGAGTTCGTCAATGGCATGCCGCTGGTCAAAGCATTCGGCGGGCGCGGCAACGCGCAGGACCGCTACCGTGCAGCGGTCGATACCTTTGCCGAAACTTTCACCGGTTTCACCCGCCCACTGGTTGCGGCGATGGCACGGGCCAATGCCTTGATCGCCCCGGTGACAGTACTGGGGGTGGTGCTGCTGGCAGGCATGCTGTTCGTGGCGTTGGGCTGGATCGAGCCGCTGCAGATCCTGCCTTTTGCCCTGGTCACACCCGGGTTGTGCGCGCCGCTGCAGCTGTTGCATTACATAACCCACGACCTCAATAACGCCGTGGCGGCGGCCCAACGGGTGCAGGCCCTGCTGGACACCCCGGTGCTGCCGGCCCCTGCCGCTGGCGCCCTGCCCAACGGCAGCGACATACGCGTGGAGCAACTGAGCCATGCCTACGCCCCCGGCAACAACGTGCTCGATGACGTCAGCTTCACCTTGGCCCCCGGCACCACCACCGCCATCGTCGGCCCCTCTGGCGCCGGCAAGTCGACCCTGGCGCGCCTGCTGCTGCGGTTCTTCGACCCCGATGCCGGGCGCATCACCCTGGGCGGCATCGACCTGCGGCAGATCGAGAGCCGCGAACTGTACCGGCGCATAGGTTTCGTGCTGCAGGAGGTGCGGCTGATCCACGCAAGCGTGGCCGACAACATCGCCCTGGGTAAACCGACTGCAACCCGCGAGCAAGTCGAAGCGGCTGCGCGCCTGGCCAACATTCACACACGCATCCTGCAACTGCCGCGTGGCTATGACTCGGTGGTGGGCGAAGACGCGCAATTGTCCGGGGGCGAACAGCAGCGCCTGAGCATTGCCCGCGCCGTGCTGCTCGACCCGCCCGTGCTGGTACTGGACGAGGCCACCGCAGCCGCCGACGCCGAGAGCGAGGCGGCGATCCAGGATGCCCTGTCGCGTTTCGCCCGGGGTCGCACCCTACTGATCATCGCCCACAGGCTGGACACGGTGATGCATGCCGACCAGATCCTGGTGCTGGACCAAGGCGCCCTGTGTGAACAAGGGCGCCACAGCGAATTGCTCACCCGCCAAGGCCTTTATGCACGGCTGTGGGCGCAGGGTGGTTATCAGAACACCGTGAAAAAGGCGCTGCCAGCATGCTGAAAACCTTCGTTCGACTGCTGGGCGAAAGCGCACCGGCATGGCGCCGTTACCTGCTGATGACCGTGCTGTACGGGGTATTCAGTGGCCTGACCATCAGTACCCTGGCGCCGCTCATGCTGCACCTGCTTAACAGCGAAATACGCGCTGCCAGTGCCTGGTTGGCCGTTCTCGCCGCCGGCATGACGCTGTGCTGGGCCTGGCGACGCCAGGTGGAACAGGCCGGCATAAGTTTGGCGGTAGCGGTGCTGCAAGGCGGCCGTCAGCACATTGGCGCCCAGGTGGCACAGCTGCCACTGGGTTGGTTCACCCCCGACAACACCGCACGGCTCGGGCATGTGATTACCCAGGGCATGATGGCCGTGGCCCAACTGCCGGCCCATGTGCTCACGCCCTTGATCAGTGGTAGCGTCACGCCGCTGGTGCTGTTGGTAGCGCTGTTCACCCTGCACCCACCGCTGGGGCTTGTCGCCCTGCTAGCGCTGCCGGCGCTGGCCGCGTTGCTGCTGTTCAGCGCACGCCTGGGGCGCCGCGCCGATCAGGCCTTTCACCAGTACTTCGCCGCCGCCAGCCAGCGTATGGTGGAGTTCGCCCAGGCACAGTCGGTGCTGCGGGCCTTCAGTGGGGAGGGTGGTGGCACACGGTTGCTGGCGCAAAGCCTGGAGCGTCAGCGCAGCAGCGGCATGGGCCTGATCATTCGTGCTTCGCTGTCAGCACTGCTCAACAGTTGGGCCGTGCAGGCTACATTTGCCGCGCTGTTGGTGACCGCCGGCCTGTGGTTCGGCGATCAGGCGGGTGGCCAGGCGCAGGACGCAGTGGCGGTGATCGTGGCACTGGTGCTGGTGTGCCGCTTCATCGATCCGCTGCAGGACGTGGCCAGCCATGTCGAGATCCTGCGCGGGGCCCATGGCCAGCTGCAGGAAATAGAACGGATCCTGGCAGCCAAGCCATTGCCAGAACCCGCCTCGCCCCAGCGGCCGGTGGGCGGCGCAATCAACCTGCAAGGGGTGAGCTTGCGCTACAACCCCACCGGGCCCGACGTGCTGCAAAACGTGAACCTGCACATCCCGGCAGGCAGCATGACCGCCGTCATCGGCGCCTCGGGCTCAGGCAAGACATCACTGATGCGCCTGATTGCACGGTTCTTCGATGCCACCGAAGGCAGTGTGCGCATTGGCGGTGTCGACGTGCGGCAAATGGCCCGCACCAGCCTGACCGACACGGTCAGCCAAGTACTGCAGGACACCTGGCTGTTCCAGGGCAGCATCGCCGACAACATCCGTATCGGCAAACCCGATGCCAGCGACGCCGAGGTACGGCAAGCGGCGCACATGGCCGGCTTGGCACACACCCTCGAACGGCTGCGCGGGGGCCTCGATACGCTCGTGGGCGAAGGGGGTGCGCGGCTTTCCGGTGGCGAACGCCAGCGTGTGAGCATTGCCCGTGCGCTGATCAGGCAAGCACCAGTACTGCTGGTGGACGAAGCCACCGCCGCTCTTGATGCCGAGAACCAGGCCGTGATTGCCCATACGCTGCACAGCCTGCATGGGCGTTGCACCTTGGTGGTCATCGCACACCAGCTCAGCACCGTGGCCATGGCCGACCATATCGTGGTGCTGGACGCCGGCCAGGTTGTCGAGCAAGGCACACCGGCCACTCTGCACGCCAATGGCGGGCACTATGCACGCATGCTCGAACAGCGCCGCGCCGCCAAAGGCTGGCGCATCGGGGCACCGAGGGTGGGACACGACTGATGCGTGTTGCATGGCTCATCCTGTTCCTGCTGTTGTGCGCCGCCTCACTGGCGCTCGGCGTTCGTGAGCTGGCCTGGTCTCAGTTGCTCACCCTGCAAGGCGACGCCTGGCTGACCTTGACCGCAAGCCGCCTGCCACGGCTGGCGGCCTTGATACTGGTGGGTGTCGGGCTGGCGGTATGCGGTGTGATACTGCAGCAGATCGTGCGCAACCGTTTCGTCGAGCCCGGCACCACCGGCGGGCTCGATGCCGCGCGCCTGGGCATCCTGCTGTCGCTGGGCCTGGCGCCCGCGGCCGGGGCAGTGCTGCGCATGCTGTTCGCACTGGCCGTGTGCTTTGCCGCCAGCCTGCTGTTCGTCGCCATCATTCGACGCATACGCGCCCGCAACGCGGTGCTGGTGCCGGTCATCGGCCTGATGTACGGCGGCGTGCTGAGTGCGCTGGCCGAGTTCTACGCCTACCGCTTCAACCTGCTGCAAAGCATGCAAGGCTGGTTGCTGGGTGATTTTTCCAAGGTGGTGCAGGGCCGCTACGAAATCCTCTACCTGATTGTACCGATCGTGTTACTCACCTACCTGTACGCACAGCGCTTCACCGTGCTGGGCATGGGCGAAGGCATGGCCACCAGCCTGGGCCTGAACTACACCACCAACGTGACGTTGGGCCTGCTGCTGGTAGCAGTGACGGTGTCGGCCAGCGTGATCATCGTCGGCGCCATCCCCTTCGTCGGCCTGGTGGTGCCCAATCTGATCGCCCTGCGCCATGGCGACAACCTGCGCCGCACCCTGCCACTGGTGGCGCTGGGCGGTGCGGCCTTGCTGCTGGTCTGCGACCTGCTCGGGCGGTTGCTGATCTACCCGTTCGAAGTGCCCATCGGCCTGACGGCAGGCGGCCTGGGTGGGCTGATCTTCCTCGGGCTGATCATCTGGAGGCAGAGATGAAAGGCCAACACTGCATGTGGCTGGCCGTGGTCGCCCTGGCCACGCTGTTCGTGTTCGTCAACGCCGGGGCGGATTTCGCCTACCTCATCCCCAAGCGCCTTGTGCGCCTGGCGGCCATGGTGATCGGTGGCGTGTGCGTGGCCTGCTCCGCCATCGCCTTCCAGACCCTTTCCGGCAATCGCATCCTCACCCCAGCGATCATGGGTTATGAGGCCGTTTACCTGCTGCTACAGGCGCTGCTGGTGCTGGGCATGGGCGTGCAGGGGCTGATCATGCTCGGCAGTGACGGCAATTTCCTGCTCTCGGTGCTACTGATGCTCGGCTACTCCTGGGCCCTGCACCGCTGGCTGTTTCGTGACGGCAAAAACAACGTGTACTTCCTGCTGCTGGTCGGCCTGGTGCTGACCATGGTCATGGCCACGTTCACCCAGTTCGTCCAGTTGAAAGTCAGCCCCGGCGAGTTCTCGATGCTACTGGGCTACACCCAGGCTTCGTTCAACCGGGCTGCGCCGCAGTTGCTGCTGTATTCGGCCCTGCTGGTGGCAAGCGTGTGTGTGCTGCTGGCCCGGGCCGTACCGGTGCTGGACGTGCTGGCACTCGGGCGCGACCAGGCCATTTCGCTGGGCGTGGACTACCGGCGCAACGTGCGCCTGGTGCTGGCGCTGATCGCCGCGCTGGTCGCGGTGTCGACCAGCCTGTTGGGGCCCACGGCATTCATGGGCGTGTTCGTCGCCAATATCACCTATGCGATGGCCGGTACCTTCCGCCACCGGGTCACCCTGGCCCTCGGCAGCGCCGTGGCCATTACCGTGTTCATTGCCGCCCAGTTGCTGGTCGAGCATGTCTTCAACTACAGGACCACCGTCGGCATCCTCGTGAACCTGGTGTGTGGCACCTACTTCCTCGTCCTGATGGTGCGCAACCGGGGAGCCGCATGATTACTGTCCACGATCTGCACAAAACCTATGGCAGCAAGGCGGTGTTGAGCGGGGTAAGCGCCAGCTTCCCGCGCGGGCAGTTAACCTCGCTGATCGGCCCCAATGGCGCCGGCAAGTCCACCTTGCTGATGATGCTGGCCCGGCTGCTGGCGCCTGCCAGCGGTGACATACGCCTGGACGGGCAAAGCATCGACAGCATCGCTATCGACGACTACGCCCGGCGCGTGGCCACCCTGCGCCAGTCGGTCGACTTCAACCTGCGCCTGACCGTCGACGAACTGGTCGCGTTCGGCCGCTTCCCGTACAGCCGTGGTGCGCTCACCGCTGCAGACCGTCGGGCCATCGACCAGGCCATTGCCTTTCTGTCCCTGGAGCCGCTGCGCCAGGCTTACCTCGATGAACTCAGCGGCGGCCAGCGGCAAATGGCCTTTCTGGCCATGACCATCGCCCAACAGACCGACTATCTGCTGCTGGACGAGCCGTTGAACAACCTCGACATGCGCCACGCCGTGAAGATCATGCGCGCCCTGCGCCGGCTGTGCGACGAGTTCGGCCGCACGGTGATTTTGGTGGTGCACGACATCAACTTCGCCGCCGCCTACTCCGACTGCATCGTCGCCATGCAGGGTGGCCGTGTGCATTGCAGCGGCAGCGTCGAGCAGGTTGTGACCGAGCAACAGCTGCACGCGCTATACGGGCTGGATTTCGACATCACCCACAGCGCGCTCGGTCGCCTGTGCAACTACTTCAACCCACCCGGAGAACAGCAATGAACCGCAACCACCCCGCCAGCGGCTGGCCATTGGCGCTACTGCTAGGCGTCACCCTCGCCCTGCACGGCTGCAATGAGCCCACGGCAGCCACAGCGGCACCGGCGAACACCACGCGTCATGGCGACTACACGCCGGTAACCGTGCAGCACAAGCTGGGCGCCACGTTGATCAGTCAACTGCCACAGCGCACGGTGGCACTGGACATGAACGAAGTGGACTTCCTCGACCAGTTGGGCGTGCCCGTGGCGGGCATGCCGAAGGACTTCGTGCCGGACTTTCTTGCACGCTACAAGGATGCCGGGGAAACGGCAGATGTCGGCTCGATCGTGCAGCCCAACCTGGAGCGGGTGCATGCGGCGCGGCCTGACCTGATCCTGATCACCTCGCTGCAGGCCAACCACTATGGCGAACTGAGCGAAATGGCGCCGACCCTGCACTTCGATGTGGACTATCGCGACAGCGAAACCGGGCATGTTGCCATGATCAAGCAGCACCTTGTCAGCCTGGGCCAGGTGTTCGGCAAGCAGGACCTGGCCCAGCGCCAGGTTGACGCCCTGGAGGCCAGGCTGGCCCAGGCGCGCAGCGTCACCCGTGACCGCCCGGAGCGGGCCCTGGTGGTGCTGCACAACAACGGCGCCTTCAGTGCCTTCGGCGTGCAGTCGCGCTACGGCTTTATCTTCAACGACCTGGGCGTAAAGCCGGCCACCACCACCCTGGATACCGGCCTGCATGGCCAGCCGATTTCCAGTGAGTTCATCCAGCAGGCCAACCCCGACATCCTCTATGTGGTGGATCGCACCGCCGTCATGGAGCACCGCCCGCTGATGACGGCTGAAACGCTGGGCAACCCGCTGCTGCGCCAGACCAACGCGTGGAAGCACGGCCGCGTGGTGTTCGTCGACCCGCAGGCCTGGTACGTCACGGCCGCCAGCCCGACCTCACTGGCCTTGATCGCGGCTGACGTGATCAGGGGCTATCAGGACTAGGCACTGCCTTTATGCAAATACCTGTCACTGCGTTAGCGCGTGATTCTCATTTGCCTTACGTCTTCGCTTTTTAAATGCAAAAACACAACCCGCCATCTGTCCCTCTGGAGCCATCGCGTGTCCATCCGTACCTTGCACACACTCTCGTCCCCTACCCTGGCATTGCCTGCGCTGCCGCGAACCCCGCTGGCACATGCCGTATTCATTGGCCTGGCCCTTGGTAGCTGCACACTGGCGCCAACCGCCGCACACGCCGACGCAGCCAACCCCCGCCCCCACGAGGCCGCTGAAGAAAAACCCGCCGCCCCGGAATTGCCTGCCACCCTGATCGACGCCCAGGCCAGCGCTGTCGATCCATTGCCACCGGTGTATGCCGGCGGCCAGGTGGCAACCGGCGGGCGCGTAGGCCTGCTGGGCAACAAAGACTTCATGGAAACGCCGTTCAGCACCGTCAGCTACACCGACACCTACATTCAGGATCTGCAAGCCCGGGACATCACCGACGTCATCGCCGCCACCGACCCGTCGGTGTTCAGCAACGGCCTGACCGGCACCTACAGCGAGAACTACTCGATCCGCGGCTTCCAGACCAGCGTCAGTGACATGACTGTCGATGGCCTGTTCGGCATGGCCCCCTACTACCGCGCCTCACCCGAAATGTACGAACGCATCGAAGTACTCAAAGGCCCGTCAGCGCTGCTTAACGGCATGCCGCCCGGCGGCTCGGTGGGCGGTGTCGTCAACCTGATTCCAAAGCGCGCTGGCGACACGCCGCTGACCCGGCTGACCGCCACCTACGCTTCCGATGCCCAGCTTGGCGGCCATGTCGACGTTGGCCGGCGCTTCGGTGAGGGCAACCAGTTTGGCGTGCGATTCAACGGCATGTACCGCGACGGCGACACTGCCATCGACGATCAACGCCAGCGCAACGTGCTGTCTTCTCTGGCCCTGGACTGGCGTGGCGAACGTGGCAAGCTGTCGCTCGACCTGTTCGATTCCGACGACCACATCAGCGGCCAGAACCGCGGCATGGGCCTGGCCGCTGGCGTACCAGTGCCCAAACCGCCAAAAAATGACACGCTGCTCAACCCCGACTGGGCCTATGTGGAAACCAAGGACAAAGGCGTCATCCTGCGCGGCGAGTACGAGCTGAACGAGCAGTTGCTGGCCTATGGCGCGGTCGGCACCAGCAAGACGGACTATCGCTACAGCGGCGCACTCACAGCCACGGTGAACAACAGCGCCGGTGATTTCACCACCGCGATGGGCCAGTTGCAGATGGAGATCCACAAGACCTCTGCCGAGGTCGGGCTGCGTGGCCATTTCGACACCTTCGGCATCGGCCACCAATGGTCGGTCAACGCCACCCAGTACAGCGACAAGCAAAAGGACTTCGGCCGCCGCGCCGCCGGCTCGAACTGGACGACCAATATCTACAACCCGGTCTGGGGCCCGAAAGTGTCAGAGGCCTGGCCACTGATTGCCCACACGGAAAACGACCTGAAAAGTTATGGCATCGCCGACACCCTGTCAGTGCTGGACGACCGCGTGCAACTGACCCTCGGCGTACGTCGCCAGGAAGTGGTCACCGACACTTACAACACCAATACCGGTGCGCGCAACAAACCAGGCTATGACACCCACGCCACCACCCCCGCCGGGGCCATCCTGTTCAAGCTGACCGATGAGCTGTCGCTGTACGCCAACTATATCGAAGGCCTGAGCAAAGGCGCGGCCGCACCGATTACCGCTGCCAACTATGGCGACGTGTTCGCGCCGTACAAATCAAAACAGAAGGAAATCGGCCTCAAGCTCGACCTGGGCACGTTCAGCCACACCTTGGCGCTGTATGAAATCAAGCGCCCGGGCAGCTACACCGACCCGGTCACCAACATCTTTTCGTTCGGTGGCGAGCAGCGTAACCGGGGCGTGGAATGGAGCTTCTTCGGTGCCCCTCTGCCCGACGTACGCCTGATGGGGGGCGTGGCGTATGTCGACCCCAAGCTGACCAAGACCGCAGGCGGTTCCAACAATGGCAAAACCGCCACGGCCTACCCCAAGGTGCAGGGCAAGCTGGGCATGGAGTGGGACATCCCCGGCCTGGATGGGCTGACCCTGACCGGCAACGTGACCTCACAGTCCAAGCAATACATCAATGCCGAGAACAGCCTGTCGATTCCGGGTTACACGATCTTCGACGTTGGCGCCCGCTTTGTGACCTTGGTCGCCAACAAGCCGGTCACCTTGCGAGCGAACATCGCCAACCTGGGGGACAAGGACTACTGGGGTGTGCCACTGACCCAGACCCTGGGGTTGGGGGCGCCGCGGACCTATCAGCTGTCGGCTAGCGTGGACTTCTAACCGACAATTGTGCGGTGCCTGTGGGGGCCTCTTCGCGGGTGAACCCGCTCCCACAGGTACTGCACCGGCCTCAGGTGCAGTGCGATACCTGTGGGAGCGGGTTTACCCGCGAAGAATGTGACGCGGTAATGGGTGGTGATATCAGCCGCGCAGCTGGTACCAGGTGGTCTTGAGCTGCGAATACTTATCGAACGAATGCAACGACAGGTCGCGCCCGAACCCCGACTGCTTGCCACCGCCGAACGGCACCGTCACATCCAGCGCATCGACCGTGTTCACCGACACAGTACCGGCCTTCAACGCCCGCGCTACCCGGTGCACCTGGTTGAAGTCATCGCTCCACACCGAGGCCGCCAGGCCATAGATACTGTCGTTGGCCAGGCGCACCGCTTCTTCTTCCGTGTCGAAGGCGCTGATTGCCAGCACCGGCCCGAACACTTCCTCCCGCGCCAGGCTCATGCGGCCATGGACACCGGCAAAAATGGTCGGCTCGATGTAGTTGTCCGACCCTTCGATGGTCAGGCGCCGACCGCCACACACCAACCGTGCGCCCTCTTGCCCGGCGCGCACAATGGCGGCTTCGATGCGGCCGGTTTGTTCGGCATCGACAATGGCACCAGCACGGCTCGCCGGGTCCAGCGGGTTGCCCGGCAACCACTGGCGGGCTTTGGCTTGCAGGCGCTCGACAAATTCGTCATGGATGGAGCGCTGCACGTACAGCCGCGAGTTGGCCGAACACACCTCGCCCTGGTTGAAGAAAATACCGAATGCGGCCTTTTCCGCCGCCAGGTCCAGGTCCTGGCAGTTTTCGAACACCAGGTTGGGGCTCTTGCCGCCACACTCCAGCCACACCTGCTTGAGGTTGGACTGCGCCGAGTACTGCATGAAGTACTTGCCCACCTGGGTGGAGCCGGTGAACACCAGGCAATCCACATCCGGGTGCAGGCCCAGCGCCTGCCCAGCCTGCTCGCCCAAGCCAGGCACCACGTTCAGCACGCCTTCCGGCACACCGGCTTCCAGCGCCAGCTGGGCCAGGCGCAGGGCCGAGAACGGTGACTGTTCGGCAGGTTTGAGCACCACGCTGTTACCGGCAGCCAGCGCCGGGGCGAGCTTCCAGGCGGCCATGTCGAGCGGGAAGTTCCATGGCACCACGGCAGCGACCACGCCAAGGGCTTCACGGGTGATGGTGGCCAGTGCATTGGGCGCAGTGGGCGCCACCTGGTCGTACAGCTTGTCCAGCGCCTCGCCGTACCAGGCGAACACATGGGCAGAGCCCGGCACGTCGATGTTGTAGGCGTCCATCACCGGCTTGCCCATGTTCAGCGAGTCCAGCAGGGCCAGCTCCTCGCGATGGGCCATGATCAGCTCGGCCAGGCGCAGCAGCACTCTCTTGCGCTCGCCTGGGGCCATGCGCGCCCAAGGGCCTTGTTCGAAGGCCCGACGTGCGCTGGCCACGGCAAGGTCGACCTCGGCCTGGCCGCAGGCAGCGACCTGGGCCAGTACGCTGTTGGTGGCGGGGTTGATGGCGGCGAACGTGGCGCCATCCTGTGCGTTGACGGGTTTGCCGTTGATCAGCGCCTGGGATGGCAGGTACAGGTCCGAGGCGCGTTGTTGCCAGAATTCGAGGGTGTACATTTGTACTCCAGGCGACCGCCATCGCGGTCTCTGTTGCTCGTAAGTGCAGTGCCGTAGAGCCCTGTAGGAGCGGGTTCACCGAGGCGTCGGACCGCCGCGAACACCGGCAAAGCCTGTGCCATGCACCGCGTCGCATTCTTCGCGGGTGAACCCGCTCCCACAGGGGTGGGCGGTGGGCTTGGAGGTGGTTAGAGCTTGCCGACCAGCCGCGCGGTGCGGTCCACGGCAATGCGGGTTTTCTCCACCAGCTCATCCAGCTCGCTGTGGTTGGCGATCAAGGCCGGTGCCATGATCATCCGGCCCAGGGTCGAGCGAATGATCACGCCTTCCTCGAAACCAAAGGTGCGGCATTGCCAGGCCAGGTCGTTCTCGTTGGCAAAGCGTTTGCGCGTCGGCTTGTGCTCGGCGAACTGCAACGCTGCCACCAACCCGGCGCCCTGCACCTGGCCGATCAACGGGTGGTCGGCGAACACCTCGCGCAGGATGCATTGCAGGTACGGTCCGGTGTCATCCTTAACCTGGGTCACGATGCCTTCGTCGCGCAGCGCCTTCAGGTTGGCGATGGCCACCGCCGCCGCCACCGGGTGGCCGGAATAGGTCAGGCCGTGGGCAAACACCCCGCCACGTTCCACCAGCGCCTCGGCAATGCGCTTGCTCAGCACCAGGCCACCCATGGGCACGTAGCCGCTGGTCAGGCCCTTGGCAATCGACAGGGTGTCGGGCTCGAAGCCGAAGTATTCATGGGCAAACCACTCGCCGGTGCGGCCAAAGCCACCAATCACCTCATCGGCGCACAACAGCACGTCGTACTGGCGGCAGATGCGCTGGATTTCCGGCCAGTAGCTTTCCGGCGGGAAGATCATGCCGCCTGCGCCCTGGAACGGCTCGGCGATAAAGCCGGCAACGTTCTCGGCGCCCAGTTCCAGGATCTTTTCCTCCAGCTGCAAGGCGCAGCGGCGGCCGAACTCGGCCGGCGTCAGCTCGCCCCCCTCAGCGTACCAGTACGGCTCATCGATGTGCGCAACATCCGGGATCAGCCCGCCCATTTCGTGCATGAACTTCATGCCGCCCAGCGCCGTGGCCGCCAGGGTCGAGCCGTGGTAACCGTTCCAGCGGCCAATCATGACCTTCTTGTTCGGCTGGCCGACCACTTGCCAATAGCGGCGTACGGTACGGATCAGCACTTCGTTGGCTTCAGAGCCGGAGTTGGTGTAGATCGCGTGGCTGTAGTGGCCGGGCAGCAGGCTGAACAGCAGCTCGGACAGTTCGATCACCGCCGGGTGGGTGGTGTGGAAAAACATGTTGTAGTAGGCCAGCTGGTCCATCTGCGTGGCGGCAGCGACAGTCAGGTCGCGGCGCCCGTAGCCGAGCTGGGTGCACCACAGGCCAGACATGCCATCCAGGTAGCGCTTGCCCTCGCTGTCCCACAGGTGCAGGCGTTCGCCACCGACGATCACCCGCGGCCCTTCGGCATTCAGCGCCTTCTGGTCGAGGAAGGCATGGATATGGTGCGCGGCATCGGCTGCCTGGTAGTCGCGGGTCTGGCGTTGCGGGGCGAAAGGCGCATTCATTGTTGGTTTTCCTTTGCGGTGGGGTTGCAGGGTGGCTGGCGCTCAGCGCAGCTTGCCCATGTAGCTTTCCAGCGGGTCCTTGCCCAGCACGCCCTGGGCATTGGCCAGCGCGTCGATGAACAGGGAAAACAGCTCGGACTGGGTGCCGATGTCGAGCTTGGCGTAGACGTTCTTGCGGTGCGACTTGATGGTGTCTTCCGACACGCCCAGGCGCTCGGCCAGCGACTTGGTCGAGTGGCCACGCAGGATCAACTGGGCGATACGGCATTCACGCTCGGTCAGCAGCGAGCTGCCGAAGTTGTTCAGCGCGGCGTGGATGCGTTGTTCGAGGATGTTCTCGAAGCGCGCGGCGCGGCTGTCCAGCCCGGCGAAGTGCTTGCTCAGCACCGCCAGCACCCAAGGCGTGATGCGCCCGTACAGCTCGCGGGTGTGTGCATCCAGCTTGTCGGTGAACGCCAGCGACACCGCCAGGCTCTGCCCCGGCGCAACCTGCAGGATGTAGTTGAGCTCATCCTCCAGGTGCGAGTGCCGGTAGAACGACTGGTAGTACTCGCTGACCTCGAAATGGTCGGGTGCCACTTCGAACAACCCATAGCACCCCGACGCTACCTGCTCCACACAGGCACCGTAGAACGGGTCGAGCAGGTAGAAGCCGGACAAGTAGCGGCTGACATTGCCCTCAGGCTGCCAGGGCGCCTTGTCGTCCTGCTCGAACAACGCACAAGGCATGCCGTCGTGCGGGTACAGGTACACCGTGGTCGCCTGGATCGGCCGGATAACGCCAAGTGCGGCAAACAGGTTGGCGGCAAAGCCCGGTCGGCCGATTGCCTCGGTGACCTTGGCCAGGTGCTCGAACCACTGTTCTGAAAGCAATTGATTAGTCACTGTGGGCCTGCCGTTTCTATTCAGTGGCACCGCCGCCAGTGCGGTGCGTTGTTGACCAGATACTCCCACGCCACCGCAGACGCCGAAATCACCCTTTGGGGTGAGCCGGGCAAGGCTGTACCCGCTCACCCCAAAGGGTGATTCCGGGTACCTGCAGGGTGTGGGAGCATCAACCCGCCCCAGCGCTGCGAGCCTTCCGCTCGACCTCCTTGCACTTCACCCACCGGTAACGAGCCTGCTCGCGTACCGCGGTGTCTTGCATCCCCTTCCAGGAGTTAGCAATGCATACAACAACAAGTACAGCCCATAGCCCCTCACATGACACCGCCGCGCACCCCAGCGCCAACACCGGCCGCTTCCGCAAGTCCATGGGGCTGACTGCCCTGGTCCTGTTCGGCCTGGCCTACATGGTGCCCCTGGCCGTATTCACCACCTACGGGCTGGTCACCCAGATGACCAAAGGGCACCTGCCCACCGCCTACCTGCTCACCCTCGCCGCCATGCTGCTGACTGCCTACAGCTACGGCCGCATGGTCCAGGCCCACCCCTACTCCGGCTCGGTCTACACCTATACGCGCAAGGCCTTCGGCAGCCACATCGGCTTTATTACCGGCTGGACACTGCTGCTCGACTACATCTTCCTGCCGCTGCTCAGCTACCTGCTGATCGGCATCTACATGTCGGAATACTTCCCTGCCATCCACGCCTGGGTGTGGGTGGCAGGCTCCATTGCCCTGGTCACCTTCCTCAACCTGATCGGCATCGAGTCCATCACCCGGGTCAACTGGATTCTGGTGGTGGTGCAGCTGGTGTTCATCATCGTCTTCGTCGCCCTGTCCGTGCTCAAGCTCAGCGGCCAGGCGGAGCCGGTGTCGCTGCTGGCGCCCTTCCACCACGAAGGCTTCAGCGTGCCGCTGATCATGACCGGCGCCGCTGTGCTGTGCCTGTCCTTCCTGGGGTTTGATGCCGTCTCGACCATGGCCGAAGAAACGACCAACCCGACCTACCGCATTCCGGTGGCGATCCTGGCGGTTTCGCTGATCGGCGGTTTGCTGTTTCTGGTGGTGTCGTACTGCGCGCAGATGGTGTTCCCCGACTGGGGCAGCTTCGTCGACCCGGATTCGGCCTCGGTGGATGTGATGCGCCGTGTCGGCGGCGAACTGCTGGTAACGGCCTTCACTGCCACCTACGTGGCCGGCTGCTTCGCCTCGGCCATGGTGTCCCAGGCTAGCGTGTCGCGCGTGCTGTTCGCCATGGGCCGCGACGGCGCGTTACCGCGGGCGTTCGGCCAACTGGTGACGAAAAAACGCGTGCCAGCCACTGCCATCCTGGTGGTCAGTCTGCTGTCGCTGATCGCCCTGGTGATCACCCTCGACACCGTGGCCAACATGATCAGCTTCGGTGCGCTGTTCGCCTTTTCGGCGGTGAACCTGGCGGTGGTCAAGCACTATCTTGTAGACCAGAAACTGCGCGGTGGCCGCAACTACCTGCTGTACGGCGCCATCCCCGGCCTGGGCTTTCTCAGCACGCTGTGGCTGTGGAGCAGCCTGACCAGCCTGTCGTTCACCATCGGCCTGTGCTGGATGGGCATGGGCCTGGTAGTGCTGATGGGGCTGACGCGCGCGTTTCGGGTGAAGCTGCCGGAATTGCAGATGGCGGAGTGACGCTACACGCTGGGTGATAACTGGTCGTTATCACCCGATCCGCATTAATCATTATTCAGCCCCCCGTTCGCCCCCTACAGTCTCAGCGCAACGACTGTCATTGCCAACGGGAAACGAAATGTCCATCGAACATCGCCTGAACCATATCGCCGGCCAACTCAGCGGCAACGGTGACGTGCTGCTGAACAGCGTCGACGCCCACACCGGCGAGCCGCTGCCTTACGCCTTCCACCAAGCGACCGGCGACGAAGTAGAGGCTGCCGTGCAGGCCGCCGATGCCGCCTACCCCGCCTACCGCAGCACCAGCCCGGCCCAGCGTGCCGCTTTCCTCGACGCCATTGCCAACGAGCTGGACGCACTGGGTGACGACTTCATCCAGCATGTGATGCGCGAAACCGCACTGCCCGAAGCCCGCATCCGTGGCGAACGCAGCCGTACCAGCAACCAGCTGCGCCTGTTTGCCGAGGTGGTACGCCGTGGCGATTTCTACGCCGCACGCATCGACCGTGCCCTGCCCCAGCGTACGCCGCTGCCGCGCCCGGACCTGCGCCAGTACCGCATCGGCGTGGGCCCGGTGGCCGTGTTCGGTGCCAGCAACTTCCCGCTGGCCTTCTCCACTGCTGGCGGGGACACCGCCTCGGCGCTGGCCGCTGGCTGCCCGGTGGTGTTCAAGGCGCACAGCGGGCACATGCTCACTGCCGCCCATGTGGCTGGCGCCATTGACCGCGCGGTGGCCAGCAGCGGCATGCCCGCAGGCGTCTTCAACCTGATCTACGGTGCCGGCGTGGGCGAGGCGCTGGTCAAGCACCCGGCCATCCAGGCGGTCGGTTTTACCGGCTCGCTGCGCGGTGGCCGCGCCCTGTGCGACATGGCGGCAGCACGCCCGCAGCCAATCCCCGTATTTGCCGAAATGAGCAGCATCAACCCGGTGATCGTCCTGCCCCAGGCGCTGCAAGCCCGTGGCGAGCAGGTAGCCGGCGAACTGGCTGCCTCGGTGGTGATGGGTTGCGGCCAGTTCTGCACCAACCCTGGCCTGGTGGTGGGCATCCAGTCGCCGCAATTCGAGCATTTCGTGCAAACGCTGGTGGCACGCATGGCCGACCAGGGCCCGCAGACCATGCTGAACGCCGGCACCCTGCGCAGCTACCAGAACGGTGTGCAGCACCTGCTGGCGCACCCGGGTATCCAGCACCTGGCCGGCCAGCCACACACGGGCAACCAGGCCCAGCCACAGCTGTTCAAGGCAGACGTAAGCCTGCTGCTGAACGGCGACCCGCTGCTGCAGGAAGAAGTATTCGGCCCGACCACCGTAGTGGTGGAGGTGGCCGACGCCGAGCAACTGGCTGAAGCGCTGCGCCACCTGCAAGGGCAACTGACCGCCACGCTGATTGCCGAGCCTGATGACCTGCGCGCCTTCGCCTCCCTGGTGCCGTTGCTGGAGCGCAAGGCCGGGCGCCTGCTGCTCAACGGCTACCCGACCGGTGTGGAGGTTTCCGATGCAATGGTGCATGGCGGGCCTTACCCGGCCACCTCCGACGCACGCGGCACCTCGGTCGGTACCTTGGCCATCGACCGCTTCCTGCGCCCGGTGTGCTTCCAGAACTACCCTGATGCACTGCTGCCGGATGCGTTGAAAAACACGAACCCGCTTGGGATTGCGCGGTTGCTCGATGGCGTGAACAGCCGCGAGGCGGTGTGATACGGCGCATGTTGAGCAGGCACGGTGCAGCTTAGCCGTGCCAGGCTTGCAGGCAACGCTGAAACGACGCAATTACCTGGCTGCTCTGCCGATCAGCCAGGCAATACAGGTAAGTCTCTGTGTACACCGGGTCCTGCGCGATGCGGATCACCTTCAAGCGCGGATCGCCAATGTATTCCGCCTCGGACACCGCGCCAATGCCGATGCCACGGATGACAGCCTCGCGCAGCGCCTCGCGGCTGCCGATTTCCATGGCGATGCGCGGTGTCACCTGCGCCGCTTCCAGCGCATTGTCCAGCGCCAGCCGTGTAGTCGAACCCTGCTCACGGCGCAGCAACGGCTGCCCCTGCAGGGCTTGCAGCGGCACCTGATCGTGGCGGGCGAAAGGGTGATCGGCGCGGGCGAACAGGATCACCGGGTGCCTGGCATAACGTTGTGCGACAAACGCCGGGTCATGGTGCAGCCCCGCCAACACACCGATGTCTGTCACATAGCCCTGCAGATCGGCCAGCACTGACGCCGAGTTGCCCACGCGGATGGACACATCGATCTGTGGGTACGCCTGCCGATACCGGTCGACCATCTCGATCACATGAAACGGTCCCACTGCACCGATCTTCAGCTCACCCCGGTTAAGCTGGCCACTGTCGCGCAGCAGGCTGGTCGCCTCGGCTTCGAGCATCGACATCTGCTGGGCAATGGGCAGCAAGGCGCGGCCAACGGCGGTCAGCTCGATGCGCCGACCGCGGCGGTGAAACAGCTCGACGTTGAATTCGCGTTCCAGCCCCTGGATCTGGTTGGTCGCGGTCGGCTGGCTGAGGCCGATGGCCCTGGCCCCGGCGCTGAAGCTGGCGTGCCGGGCCACGGCAAGGAAGGTGCGCAGGCGAGCGGTAGACATCCATAGATCCTTTGAATGGTTGGCTGGCCAAACGCATATTGAATTGATGCTGTGACTGTCACATGACAGCCCTAGCTTTGGCGCTACCGACAACAACCACTCCGGTATTGCCATGACACCCCTCCCGAAACTGTTGCGCTGTGCCCGCCTCGCCCTGCTGCCACTGCTGCTCGCCCCCGCCGTGCAGGCACAGCAGGTGCTTACTGTCGGCCTGATCCCGTCGGAAGACTCCCAGGCCATGATCAAGAGCAGCCAGCAGGTGCTCGACCAGTTGCAAGCGCGCCTGGGCATGCCGGTCAAGCCATTCGTCGCGACTGACTACAACGGGGTGATCGAAGCCCTGCGCGCCGGCAAGCTGGACGTGGCCTATCTCGGCCCGTTTTCCTACGTACTGGCCAACCAGATCGCCGGTGCCGAAGCCTTTGCCGTGGCGGTGACCAAAAAGACCGCCAGCAGCGCCTACCACAGCCTGATCATCGCCCGCCGGGATAGCGGCATTCGTACGCTCGACGACCTCAAGGGCCACACCTTCGCCTTCGTCGACCCCAGCTCGGCCTCTGGCCATCTGTTCCCCAAGGCCGGCCTGGAGCACGCAGGCCATGACCCGAAAACCCTGTTCTCACGGGTGATCTTCTCCGGCTCGCACGATGCCAGCATTCTTGCCGTGGCAAACCGCAAGGTTGATGCAGCGGCCGTGGCCGACCGTATCCTGGCCGGGGCTGTGAACAACGGACAGGTTCAGCAGCAGGACTTCCAGGTGGTGTGGACCTCCCCGGATATTCCCGAATCACCAATGGTCTGGCGCAACAACCTTGACCCCGAACTGCAGGCCAGGCTGCGCACTGCGTTTGCCGGGATCAAGGACGTGCCATGGGGCGATCAGGGCATGCTCAATGGCTTCCAGCCGACCACTGACGCGGCCTACAACGTGGTTCGTGACACCGCCAAAGTGCTCGACCTCGACCTGCGGAGCCTGAAATGATCCGTATCCGCCAACTGACCAAGGGCTACGCCGACAACCCGGTACTGCGCGGCATCGACCTGGATGTTCAGGCCGGTGAATTCGTGGTGATCCTCGGCCAGTCCGGCGCCGGCAAATCGACCCTGCTGCGCTGCATGAACCGGCTGGCCCAGGCCGATACCGGCGAGCTGCAGGTGGCCGGGGTTAACGCCATGCGTGCAGCCGACCAACGCGCACTGCGCCGGCAGGTCGCGATGATCTTCCAGCATCACAACGTGGTACCGCGGCTGTCGGTGCTTAAGAACGTGCTGACCGGCCGTCTCGGCCACTGCAGCACGCTCGCCTCGCTGCTACAGCTGTTCCGCCGCGACGACGTGACACTGGCCCGTGACTGCCTGCGCCGGGTCGAGCTGGAGCACAAGGCCGGGTCGCGCACCGATGCGCTGTCTGGCGGGCAGATGCAGCGGGTGGGTATCGCCCGTGCGCTGGCCCAGCGACCACAGGTGATCCTGGCCGACGAACCGGTGGCCAGCCTCGACCCGAACACCGCGCATGTGGTCATGCAGTACCTGCGCGAAGCCAGCCGCACCCTCGGCATCACCGTGGTGTGCAACCTGCACCAGGTGGAACTGGCGCGGGCATTCGCCGACCGCATCGTCGGCCTGGCCAACGGGCGCCTGGTGTTCGACGGCCAACCCGGTCAACTCGACGAAGCCGCGCTGCAGCGCATCTATCACAACCCATCTGCCAATGAGCCTGGGCAGGCAATGGCTGCACCACGGCCAATGCTGGCCACTGGCACAGGAGCCTCGGCATGACCCCGCAGAGCCACCAATGGCTGGTCAAAACACCCACTCGCGCCCGCAGCTGGCTGGGCACTGGCGCGCTGTTGCTGGCGATCGTCCTGGTACTGCAGTGGAGCGCCGAAGGGGCACAGCTGAGCTGGGGCGAACTGGCCAACGGGCTGCCACAGATCGGCGACTTCCTTGGCCGCTCGCTACCGCCAGACCTGAGCATAATGCCCAGTTTGTGGCGCCCGGCCCTGGAAACCCTGCAAATCGCGCTATGGGGCACCCTGCTGGGGATCGTTCTCGCCGTGCCGCTGGGCTTTCTGGCCGCGCGCAACTTGCATGGCAACCGCTGGCTATACCAGGCCACCCGGCAGCTGCTGAACGTGATCCGCAGCATCAACGAGCTGATCCTGGCC
Organism: Pseudomonas sp. TSO6; assembly: GCF_056098905.1. Taxonomy (NCBI): domain Bacteria; kingdom Pseudomonadati; phylum Pseudomonadota; class Gammaproteobacteria; order Pseudomonadales; family Pseudomonadaceae; genus Pseudomonas; species Pseudomonas sp. TSO6. The sequence continues at coordinate 28,857 of NZ_JBLZWV010000040.1, forward strand.
TTGGTGTTCGTCTCGGCGGTAGGGCTGGGGCCCTTCCCTGGCGTGCTGGCCCTGGCGCTGCATGGCGTGGGCATGCTCGGCAAGTTCTTTGCCGAAACCATCGAGGAAATCGACCAGGGGCCCATTGAAGCGCTGCGGGCCACCGGTGCCCGGCCACTGCAGGTGATTGCCTTCGGCGTGCTGCCGCAGGTGATCACCGCCTGGATCGCCGTGGTGCTGTACCGCTTCGAGGTGAACCTGCGTTCGGCCACGGTGCTGGGCATGGTCGGTGCCGGTGGCCTGGGCTTCGAGCTGGTCAGCAGCCTGAAGCTGTTCAAGTACCAGGAAACCGCCACCTGCATCCTGGTGATCACTGTGATGGTGGTGCTTGCCGACCTGGTCTCCAACCGCCTGCGGCACGCCATTCAGGGCAACGCCCGCCACTGATTGCCGCCCATCCAACCCCTTGCCACGTGCGCCCGGTGGGCGCGCGACGGGCAGACCATGCCTGGAGTTCAAGCCCATGCACTTTGTGTCCGTTATCGGCTCAGCCGATAGCACCCTGCAATCAATCGATTGGATCGAAACCCGCCAGCCGACGAGCATGGCTGCACCTTCCAACAACAATAAGGAACTGCCCATGCCTGCCTGCTTCCACAACCCGGTTACCACCGTTTTCGGCGGTGGCAGCCTGGACCAGATCGCCCAACACTGCCCCGGCAAAGTCGCCCTGGTCACCTTCCCTGAGGCCGAACAGCTCGGCCTGGTTGCGCGGGTACGCAGCCTGCTGGGCGAGCGACTGGTGTGCGTGATCGACAATGTGCAACCCAACCCCGATGTCGCCTGGCTGCGGGGTGTGCATGAAGCGTTCTGGGCAGGGCACGGCGACTGCGATACGGTGCTGGCGCTAGGCGGTGGCAGCGCCATCGATACCGCAAAGGCGCTGATCGTCGGTACCGCTTCTGGCCATTTCGATGAACTGCTCGAGCTGCTGGCCAGCGGCAAACCGTTTACCCCGGCCCGACGCAAGACACTGGTGGCCGCGCCGACCACGGCAGGCACCGGCAGCGAGGTGACGCCATGGGCCACCCTGTGGGACGCTGGCCAGCAGAAGAAGTATTCACTGCACCTGAGCTGTACCTGGCCCAGCGTGGCGCTTATCGACCCGGAACTGATGCTCAGCGTGCCGGCCGGGGTGACGGTATCCACCGGGCTGGATGCCTTGTCCCACGCGCTGGAATCAATCTGGAACCACAACGCCAATCCGCTCTCCGATACCTTCGCACTGTCGGCCATCGACGACATTCTCGACTGCCTGCCACGCCTGCAGCAGGACCTGGGCAACCGCGAGCTGCGGGCACGCATGGCGTTGGCTGCACTGAAGGCCGGGCTGGCCTTTTCCAACACCAAGACTGCCCTGGCCCACTCCATTTCCTACGAAATGACCTTGCGCCACGGCCTGCCCCACGGCATCGCCTGCTCCTTCACCCTGCCGCTGGTGCTGGGCCTGGCCTGGGGCCGTGATGCCGGGCGTGACCAGATCCTGCAGAAAGCCTTCGGCCGCGACCTTGCAGCCGCCCAACAGCGCTTGCGAGCATTTCTCCATCAGCTGGGCGTGCGCACCGAATTCGCAGACTACGGCGTGACAGCCGCCGAGGCCCAGGCGATGATCGACGCCGCCATGCAGGGCGCCCGTGGGCGCAATTTCATCGGCGCGCAAGCCGCCTGACATTCCGCGTTTTTCCTGTAGCACCTTTCAAGAGTGCCGACTCGCCGTGCCCCTTGGGCCGGCGCCAGAGAACAAAAGGAAACCGTCATGAACCGTGCACAAACCCTGACTGGCGCGCTGCCCAGCACAATGCCGTTTCGCCTCGCGCAATGGCGCATGCTGCTGGCCGCGATGTTCTGCTACCTGTTCTTCTACACCGGGCGACAAACCTTCGGTTTCGCCATCCCCGGGATCCAGGCCGAGTTCGGCCTGAGCAAGGAAACCCTCGGCTGGGCCTCCACCGCCATGCTGTGGATGTATGCCATTGGCCAGGCCATCAATGGCAACCTCGCCGACAAGTTCGGCGGCCGGCGCATCATGAGCATCGGCGCCGTGTTGTCGTGCGGCGCCAACTGGGTCACCAGCTTTGCCGGCGGTTTTCTCAGCCTGATCCTGCCGTGGGGCGTCAACGGCTACTTCCAGGCCCTGGGCTGGGCGCCCGGCAGCCGCCTGCTGTCAAACTGGTGGGGTACTGCCGAGCGCGGCAAGGTCTATGGCTTCTATGTGTTCGCCGCCGGCTGCGCTTCGGTGCTGTCGTATGTCACCTCGGTAGTGGTGATCGATGTACTGCACCTGGAGTGGCGCTGGATCTTCCGCCTGCCGGTGCTGCTGATGCTGGCCGGTGGCATCGTTTTTTACCTGGTTGCCCGGGAACGCCCGCAGGACATGGGCTACCCCGCGCTGGACGACACCGGCGTAGCCAACGCCGAAGACAGCGCCAACGCGGCTACTCAGGGCGGCGAAGAAACCTCGCGCCAGCGTTACCTTGCCGTTCTGAAAAACCCGCGCCTGCTGGTGGCCGCAGTGTCGCTGGGCTTCCAGAACGCTGCGCGCTACGGGCTGATCGTCTGGGTGCCGGTGCATTTCCTGGGCGCCAACTGGCAGAAAGGCGACAGTTTCATCGACCCGAAGTGGATCACCATCGCCTTGCCGGTGGGCATGGCCGTGGGTGCGCTGAGCAACGGCTGGGTGTCGGACAAGCTGTTCGGTAGCAAGCGCTACAAGGCAATCATGCTGTACATGGTGTTGGGCGCGCTCACCAGCCTGTGGATGTGGAGCCTGCCGGCACACAGTGCGGTGGGCCTGCTGGCGCTGTTCCTCTGCGGTTTCTTTGTCTATGGCCCTGCATCGAGCTTCTGGGCGTTGTGCCCGGACCTGGTCGGCGCGCGCCGCGCCGGCACCGCCACAGGGATCATGAATTTCGCCTCGTACCTGTTCGCCGGGCTGGCGGAGCCGCTGATCGGACGTATGCTCGATACCACCGGCAACACGTCGCTGATCTTCGTCGTGGTCACCACAGCCTGCGCCTGCAGTGCCCTGGTGGCCCTGTTCGTGCGCCGCTGAGGTTGCCTGCCATGTCGTCCGTGCCATTGCCAGAGAGGTGTCATGTACCAGTACCACAAGTGGTTGCGCTCCTTTCATGCCGTGGCGCGGACCGGCAGTTTCACCCAGGCCGCCGAGCTGCTGAGCATCGGCCAGCCGACTGTCAGCGAGCAGGTCAGCGGCCTGGAAAAACGCTTTTGCGTGGAACTGCTCCACCGCCGCGGGCGCTTTGTCGAGCTGAGCCCGGCAGGCCGCCAGCTCTACGAAATCACCCAGGGCCTGTTCGGCCAGGAGGACGAAGCGTTGCAACTGCTGCACAGCTTCCAGCAACGCAAGCAAGGCATGCTACGCATCGGCGCGGTGTCGCCGCCAATCGCCATGAGCCTGACGTACGAGCTGATGCAGCGCTACCCGCAGATCGAACTGGAAACCTCGTTCAGCAGCGAAGCCGGGACACTCGAGAGGCTGTACAACTTCGACATCGACCTGGCCATCCTCGCCCTGTCGGAGTTCGACCAGCGCCTGAGCACCCGGCTGTACCGCACCTGCCCGATTCTGGCGGTGGTGCGCGACGACCATCCCTGGGCCGGGCAGACGAGTGTCAGCGTGAAGGACATTGCCGGTCAGCGCGTGGTGCTGCGCGAAGCGGCATCGCGCACCCGCCAGCTTGTGGAGGAAGGCTGCCGCCGGCATGGCGTAACACTGGATTGCGCGATGCAGTTGAACAGCCGCGAGGCCATTGTGCATGCGGTGGTACACGGCATCGGCGTGGGCTTTGTCTCGGCGGTGGAGTATGCCGACCGGCCCGGCACGCGCTCTGTCGCCTTTATCGAAGACCCGTTCCACATCAGCTACTTCCTGTGCTGCCTGGGCATCCGCCGTAACCGGGCGATCATCGCCGAACTGTTCGACGCGCTCAACGCGCACTGATGCACCACTGACCAGCGCGAGCCTGCCAATGCGTCGGGCGGGCCGCGCGCACCCTGAGTTTTTACCCACTGGAGCTTTGCCATGCACTATCAGCACCCCAAGCAACTGCAGGCCGCCATTCTTGACTGGGCCGGCACCGTGGTGGATTTCGGCTCGTTCGCCCCCACCCAGATCTTCGTCGAGGCCTTTGCCGAGTTCGGCGTGCAGGTCAGCCTGGAGGAAGCCCGCGGGCCCATGGGCATGGGCAAGTGGGACCATATACGCACCCTTTGCGATGTGCCCGCCATTGCCGCGCGCTACCAGGCCGCATTCGGCCATACGCCAAGCGACGATGATGTAACAGCCATCTACGAGCGCTTCATGCCCTTGCAGATCGAGAAGATCGCCGACCATTCGGCGCTGATTCCCGGGGCCCTGGAGGTCATCGCCCAGTTGCGCCGGCAAGGGCTGAAAATCGGCTCCTGCTCAGGCTACCCTGCAGTGGTGATGGAAAAGGTGGTGGCCCTTGCCTTGAGCAACGGTTACAGCGCCGACCACGTGGTGGCTACCGACGAGGTACCGAACGGTCGCCCCTACCCGGCGCAGGCACTGGCCAACGTGATAGCCCTGGGCGTCAGCGATGTAGCGGCTTGCGTCAAGGTCGACGACACTTGGCCGGGCATTCTCGAGGGCCGCAGCGCGGGAATGTGGACCGTGGCCCTGACGTGCTCGGGCAACGCTCTCGGGCTGACCTACGCGCAATACAAGGATTTGCCCGAAGCGGAACTGGAACAGCAACGCCGGCGCATTGGCAGCCTGTTCGAAGGTGCGCGACCGCATTACCTGATCGACACCATCGCCGAACTGCCTGGCGTCATCGCCGATATCAATGCCCGCCTGGCGCGTGGAGAAATGCCGCAAGGCTGTTGAACCTGACGGTATGGCCCGGTTTGTCTGCGAACAACGCGTCATCCGTTTCGCGGGCAAACCCGCTTCTGCGCGAAGGGCTGATACACACGTACGCCATTGATGAAATTTCATTATCAGCATTCACTATGCTCCACTGACAATGGAACTCAATTCATCAACAAGGCCAGCCATGTACTCCTCCGAACGCCTTAAAGGCATCGACGTATTCGTTGCCGTCGCTGATCTGGGCAGCTTCACGGCAGCCGCAGAGCGGCTCAACCTCACCAGCTCGGCCATCAGCAAGAGCGTTGCCCGGCTGGAGGCCCGCCTGGGCGCACGGCTGTTCAACCGCACCACACGCACCTTGTCGCTCAGCGAGGCTGGCGTCATCTTCTACCGTACCTGCACCTCGGTCCTGGCCGACCTGGAAGAGGTCGAGCACGCACTGGTCGCCAGCAACAACGAACCCCATGGCAAGGTCCGGATAGAACTGCCAGCCTCCTACGGCCGCCTGCATGTGCTGCCCTTGATTCTGGACTTCATCCGCCTGCACCCATTGCTGCAACCGCACGTGTCTTTCTCCGACCGTTTTGTCGACCCGGTGCACGAAGGTATCGACATCGTGGTGCGAATCGGTGGCCCGGATGCCTGGCCGGCCGCACTTGGCCACCAGTACTTCGGTGCCCAGCGCCTGATGTTCTGTGCCGCACCCGCCTACCTGGAAAAGCACGGCGTGCCACAAGACGAACGCGACCTGGAAAACCACCACTGCGTCGGCTATGGCCATACCGATGGCATGGTCAGCCCCTGGCTGTTCAAGGGCCGCCAACCTGGCGAAATGGAACGACGCAGCGTACAACCCCGCATCGCGGTGGGGGACGGTGAAGGGGAAGTTGCAGCAGTGCTGGCCGGTCATGGTATCGGCCAGCTACCTACCTGGCTGACCCAGCAACACCTTGATCAAGGGCGGCTGGTCGAAGTGTTGCCCGCGCTGGCCACCGACGGCCTGCCAATGAATCTGGTGTGGCTCAAAAGCCGCGAGGGGCTACCCAAGGTCCGCGCCCTGCTCGACTACCTGCTGCCGCGGCTGGCGCCTCATGGTACCCGGGCCAGCGATGCGCGCTGATGCGCAAGGCCGCCGACAAGCGGCACAAGCCCCAGCGCCACCACCGCCACGCCTGCGGCTACGTAGCCCAGGTATTCGATACCCAGCCCAGGGATGGTCAAGCCACCGAGGACGGCGCCCAGGCCAATCCCCGCATTGGCTGCCGACACATTGGTGCTACCGGCCAACGCCTGGGCATGCGTCACAGAACCCATCACCCGTACCTGGCTGATGGGGTATAGCGCGGTGTTGGCCACACCCCACACCCCCAGTGCCAGGCAGAACACCAGGCCTGCATGGGCCAGCGGCACGATCGCCGCCATGCCGATGGCCAGCAGCAGCAGAAACAGCGCCGTCGCCCTGAGCGGTGAACGGTCCACGACCCGTCCACCGATCCAGTTGCCGAGCAGGCCTACCGCGCCAAAGCCCATCAGCCACCAACCGGTATGCGCGGGTGGTACACCCGCAACCCGCTGCAGCAGCTCGGCCAGGTAGCTGTAGCCTGTGAACATCGCGGTGAACACCACCACCGAAAGCAGGACATTGGCGAGGAAATAGCGCTCTTTGAAAATGCGTGCCTGCTGCATGAAGTCGACTTTTGCCGCGCGGGCAACGTGCGGCATCCACACCCACATGGCCAGCGCCATCAGCAACGACAGCGCGGCCAGTATCCAGAATGCACCACGCCAACCCACGGCGTTGGACGCCACGGTGCCCAGCGGAATACCCAGCAACATCGCCGCCGAGATGCCCAGGTACACCTTGGAGATCGCTTGCCCTGCTTTATCAGGCCCGGCCAACTGGCCGGCCGTTTCACTGGCCGTTCCCCAGAACACCGGCAACGCCAGTGCCGGGACGACCCGCGCAATGGCCAGCACCCAGAAACTGGTCGAGGCCGCAGCCAATGCATTGGCTGCGGCAAATACCAGCAGAATGGTGATGAATAAACGCTTGCGATCCAGGTGCGCCAATGCCGCTGTCAAGAACGGGCCGGCAAGCATCACAGTAAAGGCAAACAGCGTGACCAACTGCCCCGCCATCGAAATGGAAACCCCCAGGTCCTGGCTGAGCGCGGGCAACAAGCCGACAATCAGGAATTCGGTGGTCACGATCAAAAAGGCCGAAAAGGCAAGGACCGCAACGCTGATTGCAGCAATACGGCCGGTGGGGGTAGCCCCAAGGCGGGGTTCGAAAGCAGACATCAAGACAGGCTCCGGAAAAGATGCTGCCAGTCTATTGGTAAATAAAATTCCTATTTTTGGTTATTTTTCATGAATTGAATGAAGCCAAATCATTAATTTCACTTGAATGTATACAACTTGCAGCGTTCCTGATTACATTATCCCTCGCCTACGACCTCGGTAATCGCCAAGGCGTATTGCAACGGGCTTAAGCCATGTTATCTGCAACCGGTAAGAAAACCCTCCTCGTCAAAAACGCTGCACTTCTGGTCACCATGGACGGCGAACGCCGCGAGATCAAAAACGGCGGCCTGTACATCGAAGACAACCTGATCACACAGGTCGGCCCAACCGATACCCTGCCCCAACAGGCCGACGTCATCCTCGACATGGCCGGCAAAGTGGTCATCCCAGGCCTGGTCAACACCCACCACCACATGTACCAGAGCCTCACCCGCGTGGTGCCGGCAGCCCAGGACGGCGAGCTGTTCAACTGGCTGACCAACCTGTACCCGATCTGGGCACGCCTGACCCCCGAAATGATCGCGGTGTCGACCCAGACCGCCATGGCCGAGCTGATCCTGTCCGGCTGCACCACCTCCAGCGACCACCTGTACATCTACCCCAACGGCTGCAAGCTCGACGACAGCATCCACGCTGCCGCCGAGATCGGCATGCGCTTCCACGCCGCGCGCGGCAGCATGAGCGTGGGCCAGAGCCAGGGCGGCCTGCCGCCTGATTCGGTGGTGGAGAAGGAAGCTGACATCCTCAAGGAGTCCCAGCGCCTGATCGAGGATTACCACGATGCCAGCCACGGCTCGATGCGCCGCATCGTGGTAGCGCCGTGCTCGCCCTTCTCGGTCAGCCGCGACTTGATGCGCGAAGCCGCCGTGCTGGCGCGCCAGTACGGGGTGTCGCTGCACACCCACTTGGCCGAGAACGTCAACGACATCGCCTACAGCCGCGAGAAGTTTGGCATGACCCCTGCCGAGTACGCCGAGGACCTCGGCTGGGTCGGCCACGACGTATGGCATGCCCACTGCGTGCAGCTTGACCAGCACGGCATCGAGCTGTTCGCCCGTACCGGCACCGGCGTCGCCCACTGCCCATGCTCGAACATGCGCCTGGCCTCGGGCATTGCCCCGATACGCAAGATGCGCGACCACGGCGTACCGGTGGGCCTTGGGGTCGACGGCTCTGCCTCCAACGACGGCGCCAGCATGATCGGTGAAGTGCGCCAGGCCCTGCTGCTGCAGCGGGTAGGCTTCGGCCCCGACGCCATGACCGCGCGCGAAGCACTGGAAATCGCCACACTCGGCGGCGCCAAGGTGCTCAACCGCAATGACATCGGCGCCCTGGCGCCGGGCATGGTCGCCGACTTCGTCGCCTTCGACCTCGGCCACGTCGCCTATGCCGGTGGCCACCACGACCCGCTGGCGGCACTGGTGTTCTGCACCCCGACCCAGGTGCACACCAGCGTGATCAACGGCCGCGTCGTGGTGAAGGACGGCCAGTTGGCCACCGTCGACCTGCCACGCGTGCTGGAGCGCCACAACCAGTTGGCACATCAGCTGGTGAGCGGCAACTGATGTACCCGGGCTGCTGCGGCCAAGGCCGGTTGCAGTAGCCCACACCTCCCATTCAAAACTCAATGAATGCGACTGAGACCGTGCTGTTAGACGCATAAAATAACAAAGCGAGCTACTCACCATGACTTCTCCCGCTTCACCTCGTCCGGAAGACGAGAACCTCGGCGTGGGCGCCAACCTGGCCTATGGCCTGCAACATGTACTGACTATGTACGGCGGCATGATCGCCGTACCGCTGATCATCGGCCAGGCCGCAGGCCTCAGCGCTGGCGATGTCGGCCTGCTGATTGCTGCCTCGCTGTTCGCAGGGGGCCTGGCAACATTGCTGCAAACCTTGGGCATTCCCTTCTTCGGCTGCCGCTTGCCGCTAGTGCAGGGGGTTTCCTTTGCCAGCGTCGCCACCATGGTGGCGATCATCGGCAATGACGGCACCGGCGGCATGCAGGTGGTGTTCGGCGCAGTTATCGTGTCGTCATTGGTCGGCCTGCTGATCACCCCGCTGTTCTCGCGCATCATCAAGTACTTCCCGCCCTTGGTGACAGGCATCGTCATCACCACCATCGGCCTGACCCTGATGCCGGTTACCGCCCGCTGGGCCATGGGCGGCAACAGCCAGGCCGCTGATTTTGGCAGCCCGGCGAACATTGGCCTGGCGGCGTTCACCCTGGCCTCGGTACTGCTGCTGAGCAAGCTGGGCAGTGCCAGCCTGTCGCGCCTGTCGATCTTGCTGGCAATCGTGATCGGCACGCTGGCTGCGATGGCCACCGGCATGGCCGATTTCTCCCAGGCGCTGCAAGGGCCGTGGGTGGCCATGCCCGAGGTGCTGCACTTTGGCGCACCGCAGTTCCAGGTGGCGGCGATCCTGTCGATGCTTATCGTCATCGTGGTGACCATGGTCGAGACTTCGGCAGACATCCTGGCCGTCGGTGAAATCATCGGTACCCCGGTCGACTCCAAGCGACTGGGCAATGGCCTGCGGGCCGACATGATCTCAAGCGCCTTGGCGCCGTTGTTCGGCTCGTTCACGCAAAGTGCCTTCGCGCAGAACGTCGGCCTGGTCGCCGTGACAGGGGTGAAGAGCCGCTACGTGGTGGCCAGCGCCGGCCTGATCCTGGTCACGCTGGGGCTGCTGCCGATGATGGGCAGGCTGGTCGCCGCGGTGCCTACCGCCGTGCTCGGCGGTGCCGGCCTGGTGCTGTTCGGCACGGTCGCAGCCAGTGGCATCCGCACCCTGGCCCAGGTGGACTACCGCAACAACATGAACCTGATCATTGTCGCCACCTCGATCGGCTTTGGCATGATCCCGATCGCGGCGCCGGGTTTCTATCACCACTTCCCGACCTGGTTCGAGACCATTTTCCACTCCGGCATCAGCTCGGCGGCGATCATGGCGATTCTGCTCAACCTGCTGTTCAACCACCTGCGCGCCGGCAACTCCGACCAGCAGTCGGTGTTCGTCGCCGCCAGCGAGCGCACCCTGCGCTACCGGGATATCGCCGGGCTGAATGAAGGTGATGTGTTCCGTGATGGCAAGCTGTATGACCGCGATGGCAACGAGGTGCCGATCATGGAGCCTGATGAGGGGCATTTGAAACTGGCCAAGGTGCCTGCTATGCACTGACACCTACTCCCAAAGGCTGACGCGCACCCTGTGGGAGCGGCCTTGCGTCGCGATAGGGCCGCAAAGCGGCCCCGGCAATCTATGCTGCGTCGCTGAACTTGTGGGGCTGCTGCGCAGCCCTATCGCGACACAAGGCCGCTCCCACAAAAACGGCGACAGACCGCGGGCCCTGGCTTACTGCTGCTGCCGGGTAGCGCACACCACGATTTCGCGGATGCACACGGACTGCGGCTGGCCATAGGCAAAGCCGATGGTCTCGGCAATGGTCTCGGCCGTGAGTACCCCGCCCATCTCCTGCTTCCAGTCGTTGTACCCCGCCTTGATGGCGTCATCGGTCGTGTGGCTGAGCAGTTCGGTATCGACTGCACCCGGCTCGATGGTGATCACCCGCACATTGCTCGGTGCCAGCTCTTCTCGCAGGTTTTCCGACAGGCCGGTAACAGCAAACTTGGTACCGACGTAGGCGACGTGGTTGGGAAAGGCCTTGCGACCGGCCACCGAACTCACGTTGATGATAGTGCCCTGCCTGCGTTCGACCATGCCGCTGGCGACCGCATGAATGCCGTTGAGCAGGCCACGCACGTTCACGTCGAGCATGCGGTCCCACTGTTCCGGGTCCTGGGTGGCGATACTGCCCAGCAGCATCACGCCAGCATTGTTGATGATCGCGTCTACCGGGCCAAACCGTGCTTCGGCCTCAGCGACGGCTGCCAGCACGGCAGCGCGGTCGGTGATATCGACCGCCAGTGCCAGGGTATTGGGCAGCTGCAGTTGCTGCATCGGCGCCAGGCGCCGGGACAGCAGCAACAGGGCGTGGCCACGGCTGGACAGCAGCTTGGCGGTGGCCAGGCCGATACCGGAGCTGGCACCGGTAATGACTACCAAAGGTTTAAGGGTGTTGGTCATGGTCACCATCCTGTTATCCGATTTGCCTATGGGTAAGAAGTAGAGCGAGTATAGAAGCTGGTTTTTCTTGCGAAAAACGGGAAATTCTTTTCGCAGCCATCGGCATCACTTATGGGTAACCCATGGATTATCGCCAGCTTCGCGCCTTCATCGCTGTGTTCGAAGAGCGCAACATCACTGCCGCCGCGCGTTCGATACACCTTAGCCAACCGGCGCTTTCCGGCAGCATCCGGGCACTGGAGCAGGCCTTGGGCACCACGCTGTTCGTGCGCCAGGCCCGCGGCGTCGAGGTGACCGAGGATGCCCGCGCGCTCTACCCCGAAGCGCAGCGCATGGTCGCCGACGCCAATCGCCTGCTCGGCCGCTTCAAGGGGGATCGTGAGCGCGCGCCGTTGCAGATCGGCGTGGAGCAGGATGTGAGTGCGGCGGTACTGGGCAAAGTAGTGCTGGCAGCCGCTGCCATCCAGCCCCCGGTGCGCCTGCAACTGGCGACCGGCTGCATGGGCGCGGTGCGGCTGGCCAGCGAAGAACTGCGCTGTGAGGATGAGTTGTTTCTGCCGCTGCACAGCGACCCGTTCGTGCTGGCGGTTGCGCAGCAGGCAACCAGCGAAGCGCGCTGGATCACCTGCCCGTCACAGCCCAGCCATCAGCGCCTGCAACCTTTCTACAGCGGTATTCTGGTGGCAGAGGCAGACACCTTTGCCCTGGCCCTGGAGCTGGTTGCGGCGGGCCTGGGCGCCGCGATCGTGCCAGAATCGCTGGCCACCGAGCACCCCGGCGTGCGCATCGAGCCCATGCCACAACTCGACCTGCGCCGGCGTATCGGCCTGTGCTACTCGGCGCAGGCGCTGGCGCTTGATGGCGTCGTTCATCTGCGCGATGCCTTGCAGAGTTGAATTGCCTGTACCGGCCCTGTCACCGGCCAGATTTAGCACGGGCTATGTGGGAGCTGGCTTGCCGGCGATGGGGTGCGAAGCAGCCCCAGGTTTCAGGTGCGCAGAACTTGCTCCCCGGCATTGCTCGGCAAACGAATGGCATCCGCCAACGCCACACAGGCAATCAAGGCAACGCCAATCAACGCCCAGTGGAAGTCGCTGACGGTCATCTCGCTTTCGCCGCCCCGCACCATCATCGCCACGCGCAACAGCAGTGCCACCACCGCCACACCCAACGCCATCGCCAGCTGGAAGCACATGCTGAACAGCGTCGAAGCCTCGCCCATCTGCTGCTTGGGCACATCGGCAAAGCCCACAGCGTTGTACGTGGTGAACTGCATCGAGCGCGAAAGCCCGCCCACGAACAACACCACGGCCATCCAGTACCACGGCATGCCTTGCTGCAAGCCCAGGCAGGCCAGAATGCAACCAACGCCAATCAGCCCGTTGACCAGCAACACGCGGCGGAAACCATAGCGGCTCAGCAACCCGGTGGTAAACGGCTTCATCGCCAGGTTGCCGGCGAAGATCGCCAGTACCAGCAGCCCGGCATCCACCGGCGACAAGCCGAAACCAATCTGCAGCAGCAACGGGATCAGGAACGGCAAGGCGCTGATCGACAGGCGGAACAAGGTACCGCCAACGATGCTGACCCTGAACGTGGGGATAGAGAGGGTATTCAGTGGCAATAGCGGCGAAGGATGGCGCCGGCAATGACGAATTGCCAACCAGGTCAGCAAGCCGCCCAGCGACACCAGTGCCAGCCCGGCGCCCAGGCTGCCACCCGCCAGCGAGCCGAGCATTTCCAGGCCGACCAGCCATGCCGCACAAGACGATGCCAGAAAAACGAACCCCAGCGTGTCAAAACGGCGTTTTTCATCTGACCGCGCATTCGGAATCAGCACCCAGGCTGCCGCAATGGCCAGCAACCCGAGGGGGATGTTCAGGTAGAAGATCCAGGGCCATGACCAATGCGTGACGATCAGGCCGCCGAGTGGCGGGCCCAATACTGGTGCCACCAGGCCGGGCCAGGTGATCACTGCGAGCATTTTCACCAGGTCCTTCTTCTCGGTCGTGCGCAGCACCACCAGCCGGCCCACCGGTACCATCAGGGCACCGCCAATGCCCTGAAGCACCCGGGCGGCGACGAAGGTTTCCAGGGTCGGGGCCATGCCGCACAGCAACGACGCCACGGTGAACAGGCCGATGGCCCCGGCAAATACCTGTCGCGGGCCGAAACGGTCGGCCACCCAGCCACTGAGCGGAATGAATACCGCAACTGCCAGCAAGTAGGCACTGATGCCGATGTTCAGGCTGACAGCGCTTTCACCGAAGTCACTGGCCATTTGCGGCAGGGCCGTGGCAATCACGGTGGCGTCGAGGTTTTCCATGAAGAAGGTAATAGCCACCAGCAGGGCGATGCAGGTGGTTTGGCGGGAGGTGTAGACGGCTGCCGGGTTGGCCAAAGCTTCAGGTCCTTCTGATAGGTGAGTGCGGCTCAAGCAAGCCAAGGTTTCAGAGGACCATGATCATCTCATGCCAGGCCATGCCGCCATGATCCGACGGCGACGGTTTCACGTACTGATACCCCATCTTCTGGTACAGCGCCACATGCTGCTGCTTGCACATCAGGTGAATGGTCTGCTTGCCCGAGGCCTTCATGCGGGCGATGAATTCGTCCATCAAGCGCTTGGCGTAACCTTTGCCCTGGTGCACCGGGTCCACCACCACCGACATGATCACCACGTTCGGTGCTGCCGGGTCATGGCCGATCAGTTCCTTGAAGTCTTCATCAGACATGACGACTTCGTGGGCGCAACCGCTATTGATGAAGCCAACGATCTCACCTGCGTTTTGCAGGATCAGGAAGCCTTGCGGATACTGCGCGATGCGGGTGCGGATCTTCTCCAGCGTGGCCGCTTCATCCCCTTCATAGGCGCCGATTTCAATGGCGTAGCAGCGCTCGGCGTCTGCAACAGTGGGGGTGCGGAACTGCGGGGTATTCATGGCTGACTCCTTGGAAACGTGAAAGCGTCAGGCATGGTAAACCAGTAGCGTTGTGCTTGCCGCCTACCTGGGATGGCACGCATCATTGGCGCATTGCCTACTCGCTCACGGACACGCCTATGACCGCTGCCCCACTCCCTCTCACAGCGCCAGGACGCTGCAAACGCCTGAAAGCGGCCAGCAGCAGCGACCATGACAACGTCGACGAACTGGTGATGGCGGCGCGGCCTTTCGAGAGCCGTGAGCGTTATGGCCACTTCCTGCAGGTACAACACCGCTTTCACGGCAGCCTGCTGGCGCTGTATCAGGACGATCAGCTGAACCGGTGGCTGCCGGGGCTGGTTGAGCTGTCGCGTTTTGCCGCAGTCGAGCAAGACTTGCTCGATCTGGGCCTGCCGCTGCCAACGTCTCCCCAGCCGGTCAGTGCCAGCCCCGCCCAGGCCTTGGGGTGGCTGTATTGCAGTGAAGGCTCCAACCTGGGCGCGGCGTTCCTGTTCAAGCACACTCAGCGCCTGGGGCTGGATGGAGAACAGGGCGCTCGACACCTGGCGCCGCACCCGGATGGTCGTGCACTGCACTGGCGCGAGTTCGTGGCCAGGCTTGATGGCCTGGCGCTGGATGAGGGGGAAGAAGCAGAAGTTGTGACGGGGGCGATTGCTGCGTTCGGCAGTTATCGGGCACATTTGCGTGAGGTATTCGCACAGATATAACGGAGTGGCATGGCACCGGCTGCGCCGGTGTTCGCGGCTGAAGCCGCTCCCACAGGTAATGCATAAGCCTGAAGCCAGTGCTGTACCTGCCGGCGCCGCGAAGGAGGTAACACAGGGCCTCACACCCTGTGCTACACACCAGACTTCAATGGTACCCTTCGCCGTCCTTGACCTTGCCGCGAAACACGTAATACGACCAGGCCGAATAGCCGAGGATGAACGGGATGATCAGCAGCGCACCGACCAGGGCGAAGCCCAGGCTCTGGGGCGGCGCTGCGGCTTCCCAGAGGGTGAGGCTGGGCGGCAGCACATACGGCCAGATGCTGATCACCAGACCGGTGAAGCCGAGGAACACCAGCAGCAGCGACCAGACGAAAGGCCCGGCATGCGGTGCGCCGCGCAACGACCTGAGGATCGCCCAGGTGGCCACCAGCACCAGCACCGGTACCGGCAGGAAGAACCAGAAGTTCGGCAGGCTGAACCAGCGCTCGAAAATGGCCGGGTGGGTCAGTGGCGTCCAGATGCTGACGATCAGCATCGCCGCCACCGTCACCAGGGTAATCGGTGAGCACGCGCGAATGATGCTGGCCTGCAACCGGCCTTCAGTCTTCAACACCAGCCAGGTGGCGCCCAGCAGCGCATACGCCACCACCACCCCGACCCCGCAGAACACGTTGAACGGTGTCAGCCAGCTCATCACGCCGTTGGTGGCCACGCCATCAACAATCGCGTGCCCTTCGATGAACGCCCCCAGCATCACCCCCTGGAAAAACGCCGCCGCGTAGGACCCGCCCGTGAACGCCTTGTCCCAGAACGGCTTGTGCGCCTCATCGGCCTTGAAGCGGAACTCGAACGACACACCACGCCAGATCAACCCGGCCAGCAGGCCGAGCGCGGGGATGTACAGCGCACTGAGCAAGATGGCGTAGACCTTGGGGAACGCCGCCATCAACCCTGCCCCACCCAGCACCAGCCAGGTTTCGTTGCCGTCCCACACCGGCGCCACGGTGTTGACCATGGTGTCGCGGTGGTCGCGGTCGGTGATGAACGGGAACAGGATGCCGATACCCAGGTCGAAACCGTCCATGATGACGTACATCATCACGCCAAAGCCGATGATCAGAAACCAGATCAGCGGAAGATCAATACCCATGACAACGTCTCCGGTCAGTCAGTGTGATTGGGCGAATTTGGATACAGCGGGTCGTCCACTGCCGACAACGGGCGGGCGGGCCGCTGGTTGGCCGTCACCGGCTGCTCGTGGTCGTCGTGCGGTTGCGGCCCCTTGCCCACCAGGCGCAGCATGTAGGCGACGCCAGTGCCGAATACCCCGATGTACATCACCACCAGAACCACCAGGCCCACCGACAAGGTCAGCGCCGAATGGTCTGAAACTGCGTCCTTGGTACGCATCAGGCCGTACACCACCCAGGGCTGGCGGCCGATCTCGGTGACGTACCAGCCGGCCAGCAAGGCCACCAGGCCCGAGGGCCCCATCCACAGGGCAAACCGGGCCAGCCCCCGTGACGCGTACAACCGTCCACGCCAGCGCTGCCAGGTGCCATACAGGCCAAGCACGACCATCAGCAGCCCCAGGCCGACCATGACCCGGAAGCACCAGAACAGGATGGTCGCGTTGGGCCGGTCCTCTTTCGGGAAGTCCTTCAGCGCAGGGATCTGCCCGTGCAGGCTGTGGGTCAGGATCAGGCTGGCCAGGTTAGGGATCTCGACCTTGTAGCGGGTGGTTTCGGCCTCCATGTCCGGGATGCCAAACAGGATCAGCGGCACGCCCTGCCCCGGGGTGTTGCTCCAGTGGCCTTCTACTGCGGCAATCTTCGCGGGCTGGTGCTTGAGCGTATTCAGGCCATGCACGTCACCGATCAGCACCTGCAACGGCGCAGTGAACAGCAGCATCCACAGGGCCATCGAGAACATCCGCCGCACCGCCGGGGTGTGGTTGCCGCGCAACAGGTGCCACGCTGCCGAAGCCCCGACGAACAACGCGGTTGACAGCATTGCAGCCGTGACCATATGGGCCAGGCGGTACGGGAACGATGGATTGAAAATGATGGCGAACCAATCCACCGGCACCACCACGCCATTGATCACTTCATGCCCTTGCGGTGTCTGCATCCAGCTGTTCGATGCCAGGATCCAGGTGGCGGAGATCATCGTGCCCACGGCCACCATGACGGTGGCGAAAAAGTGCAAGCCCCGGCCGACCTTGTGCCAGCCGAACAGCATCACCCCGAGGAAGCCCGCTTCAAGGAAGAAGGCCGTCAGCACCTCGTAGGTCAGCAACGGGCCGGTGATGCTGCCAGCGAACTGCGAGTAGAAGCTCCAGTTGGTGCCGAACTGGTACGCCATGACCAGCCCCGAGACCACGCCCATGGCGAAGTTGACGGCGAAGATCTTCGACCAGAAGTGGTACAGGTCGAGGTAGGCGTTGTCTTTCTTCCACAGCCACAAACCTTCCAGAACCGCCAGGAATGCCGCAAGGCCAATGGTGATGGCTGGGAAGATGATGTGAAAAGTAATGGTGAAACCGAACTGTATACGCGCCAGCTCCAGGGCTGTAAGGCTGAACATGGCTATGCCTCGCTCCGTTGGGAAAGACGTTGCAGCAGGGTGCGTGGACGGGCCTGGTGATGGGCGGCCGCGGCGTCCTGCCAGCGCTGCGCCGGCACGCTGGCCGGAACCCGTACGCTGGTGAACCCGCACTGCAACAACATGGCGAACTGGTCGGGCAGCAAAGGCCCGGTAGCGCGCAGGTCACCGCTGAAGCCGTGGCGCTCGCGCAGCAGCCTGGCAAGGGTGAAGCCGCGGCCATCACGTGACTTGGCGAACTCGACCACGATCAAGGTCAGGTGGCCGAGCAACGGCAGCACCTGCACCGGGTCCTGGTCGGCGGCCAGCCACAGGCCTTCAGCCGGTTGGCCAAAACGCATGTGGTAGTCATCCCACTGCTGCGGCTGCAGCACGGTTTGCGGGGCGTAGGTCGGCAGCGTTTCACCCTCCAGGTAGCGCCAGCTGTCGGGCTGAACCCGGCCATCACGATCAACGAGCATCACGCAACACCTCCTTGAACGGCTCGATACCGACGCGGCGATAGGTATCAAGGAAGCGCTCCCCGTCCTCGCGCAATTGCAGGTAGATGCCAACGATCCCCTCGACGATGTCGGGCACCTCCTCGAAGGGCACCGAACGGCCCAGGATGGTCCCGACCGCAGCGTCCTCTTCGGCGCTGCCGCCCAGGGTGATCTGGTAGTTTTCGTGGCCGGCCTTGTCCAGACCGAGGATGCCGATATGCGCCACATGGTGGTGGGCGCAGGCATTGATGCAGCCGGAGACATTGAGTTTCAGTTCGCCGATGTCCTGTTGCCGGGCCGCGTCGAAACGCAAGGCGATGCGTTGGGCAACCGGCACTGAACGGGCAGTGGCCAGGCTGCAGTAATCCATGCCCGGGCAGGCGATGGCGTCGGACAACAAACCGATATTGCTGGTCGCGAGCCCCGCCTGGCGCAAGGCCTGCCATACGCTGTACAGGTCGCCCTGGCGGATGTGCGGCAGCACCAGGTTCTGCTCGTGCGACACGCGAATCTCGTTCAGCGAGTAGGCCTCGGCCAAATCGGCCAAGGTGAGCATTTCCTCGGCGCTGATATCGCCGGGGATGCCACCTGGTGGCTTCAGCGAGATGACCGCGCTGATGTAGCCACGCTGTTTGTGCGGGTGGGTATTGGTGCGTACCCAGCTGGCGAACGCGTTGTCGTCGGCCCGCGCGTGCAGGAAGCTGTCACACAACCCGGGCCGCGCCTCGAAGGCCGGCTGCACGAAGCGGGCACGGATACCTTGGACGATGGCCGGCTCCAGGTACTGGTGATCCGCCGGCAGGCTGGCGAACTCGTGCTCGATCATTTCAATGAAACGGCCGGGCTTAAGCTCGCGCACCAGTATCTTGATGCGCGCCTTGTACAGGTTGTCGCGCCTGCCCAGGGCGTTGTAAACCCGCAGGATGGCTTCGACATAACGCAGCAGTTCGCGCTCGGGTAACCACTCCCGCACTCGGGTGCCAACAATCGGCGTACGCCCCAGGCCGC
The DNA here is from genome assembly GCF_056098905.1 of Pseudomonas sp. TSO6. Lineage (NCBI taxonomy): Bacteria > Pseudomonadati > Pseudomonadota > Gammaproteobacteria > Pseudomonadales > Pseudomonadaceae > Pseudomonas > Pseudomonas sp. TSO6. The sequence goes on from NZ_JBLZWV010000040.1 coordinate 47,896, forward strand.
CCCCGGCATACACCTGGAAGCCCACTTCACCCTGCCCATTGCGCTGCGCCAGGATGCCGATGTCCTGGAAGCGCACAGCGGCACGGTCTTTGGGGCTGCCGGTAATGGCGATCTTGAACTTGCGTGGCAGGTAGGTGAACTCCGGGTGGTCGGTGGACCACTGGCGCAGGATCTCGGCATGCACACGAGGGTCCAGCACTTCATCCTCGGCAGCCCCGGCAAAGTGGTCGGTGGTAACGTTGCGGATGCAGTTGCCGCTGGTCTGGATGCAATGCAGGTCGGCATCGGCCAGTACCGACAGGATTTCTGGCGTATCCGCCAGGCGCGGCCAGTTGAACTGGATGTTCTGCCGGGTGGTGAGGTGGCCGTAGCCCTTGTCATAGGTGCGGGCCACATAGGCCAGCTGGCGCAGCTGCACTGCGCTCAAGGTGCCATAGGGGATGGCCACGCGCAGCATGTAGCCGTGCAATTGCAGGTACAGGCCGTTCATCAGCCGGTACACCTTGAACGCCTCTTCGTCCAGCTCGCCGCTCAGGCGGCGGGCAACCTGCTGCTCGAACTGGCGGGCGCGGTCCTTGAGGAACTCACGCTCGAACGGGTCGTATCGGTACACCCCCGCCTGCCCCGCCGCCACCGGCAGCAGCGGGCGCTCGCCCTTGCCACCTAGCGGCGACGTGCCTGCGGCCTGCTTGCCGAGGTCGCTGCGTACTGACGGGCCACGCGAGCGCAACCGTTCACGCAGGCTTTTCGGCTCTGGCAGGCCATCCACCAGCCAGGCTGCACAAGGCGTCGGCGCAACCACCTGGTTGGCCCTCACGGCAGCCTCGGCGGCGAGGGTTGCCGGTACCAGCGTCTGCGTATCGAAGGCGCCGGCCTGTTGCAGTGTCTCTACCCATTCGTGCCTGGCATCAAGCCAGACCACAGCCCCATCGTCGAGGCGATTGGCGCAGATCAGATGACAGTCATCCATCAAACATCTCCATGACTGGCAGCCCGGAAGCGCTTATCGTTGCAACCCTGCCGCGCCGTTCCGGTGCACATCAAATAAACCATACGCTTTCCTTATTGTATGGATTTGTTAACAACCGTATGTCATGATATTCATATGTGTATGGACTGACAACCGGGAGGAATACCTATGCCTCTTGCCGAAACACCAAGAGAAGCTGCTCAAATGCGCTGGACAAAGCCTTTCAAGCCCAAAGCAGGCCCGAGATACATACAGATTGCAGACATGCTCGCAGAATCCATACAGTCTGGAATTTTGCAGGACGGCGAACAAATTCCGCCGCAACGTGCACTGGCTGCGCACCTTGGGGTCGACCTGACCACAGTGACCCGGGCTTATGCCGAGGCTCGCGACCGTGGGCTGATTGCCTCTTACAGTGGCCGCGGCTCGTTCATCCTGGGCGCCCGCGAAACCATGACGCCGGCAGCCATCGACCTGACCATGAACATCCCGCCGCAGCCGGCCAATGGCTCGATGGCACAACTGGTGAGCGCCGGGCTTGAGCAGGTGCTGCAACGCAACCGCATCGAAGCACTGTCGCCCTACCAGGACGAACCGACCACCCGTTCACTGCTGCAGGCGGCACAGGGTTGGCTGAAACCGGCATTGGGTGACCTGGACAGCCGCGGCCTTGCCCTCTGCTCGGGTTCGCAAGCGGCCATCTTTGCCATCCTCAGCACTCACACCCGCGCGGGCGATGCCATTCTCTGCGACCCACTCACCTACCCCGGCCTGCTGCTGGCCGCCCGGCAACTGGGGCTGCGCATTGTCGCGGTGGCCAGTGATGCCGACGGCATGCGCCCCGACTGCCTGGAGCAGGCCTGCCAGCAAAGCGACGCGCACCTGCTGTACCTCAACCCCACGTTCCACAACCCCACCGCGCACACCATGCCCGCGGCCCGGCGCCAGGCAATTGCCGAGGTGTTGATCAAGCGCGGTATCACGCTGATCGAGGATGATCCTTACCGTTATCTGCTCGACGACGCGCCGGCGCCCATCGCCTGCCTGACCGGGGGCGCCAATACGTATTACCTGGCGTCGCTTTCCAAGTGCCTGTGGCCAAGCCTGCGCACAGCCTTTGTGCTGCCACCGCGTGGCGACGACGGGCAAAGCCTGCTCAATGGCTTGCGCGCATCGAGCATGGGCTGCTCGGCCTTGCTGCTGGCGCTGGTCGAACAGTGGATCCGCAGTGGCACCGCCAGGGAGCTGGTCCAGGAAATCCAGCGCGAAGCCCGCGCCCGCCAGCATCTGGCACGCACGCTGTTGAGCCATGAGTTCCAGGCCCACCCCACCGGGCTGCACCTGTGGTTGCAGCTGCCAGCGCACTGGCACCAGGAACGGTTTACCCAGGCCCTGGAGGATGTGGGGGTGAGCGTGGCTGGTGCGGACTCGTTCAGCGTGGTAACGCAGGGGCCGGATGCCGTGCGCATCTCGCTGGGCGGGGCACCGGACCAGGCCCTGCTGGGGCAGGCGTTGCGCAAGGTGGAGGGGTTGCTGAAGGAAGACCGCCGCCGTGGCGGGCGGGCGTTTGTGTAAAGGGGTGATCAGGCGTCAAAAGTTCTACAAGTTGTTGCTGCAGCGAACTTTTTCCCGTTTACCGGTCTATGTGGGAGGCACAGAAAGGTCGCGGCACGCGAGAAGAGGTTCGCCCCACACCTGCTGGCCAGATGGCTCAATTGTTATCAGAGGTTGGCTTCGCTCATGAAAATACATGTCGCAAGGTTGGTGCTGCTCGGCCTGTTCTCGTTCGCGGCGGTGGGCATGGCATCAGCAACACAAATGAAAGCACCGGTGGCGCCGGCACCGGCCGTTCAGTCACCATTGCAGCCTGCCGGCAACCCCTGGTCGAGGGTGGCCAGCGTGGCCGATGCACAGCCGGCCACGCTGCTGGCGCACGACGACGATCGCTGGCATGACCACAGAAGCGACTGGCGCCGTGAGCAGTGGCGGCGCGAGCAAGCCCGGCGGGACTGGGAGCGGCGGCGGGACTGGGAACGGCGCCGTGATTGGGAGCGCCGCCATGAGCGTGCCCTGCACCAACGTCACCATGACGAGCACCGTTACTACCGCCGTTGAAGCCTACACGATCCCTGTAGGAGCGGCCTTGTGTCGCGATCGGGACGCAAAGCGGCCCCACAATTTCGATATTGATGCATAGATCGCACGGGCCGCTCTGCGGCCCGACCGCGACACAAGGCGCTCCTACACGGTCTGTTTCAATCGGCCAGCTGAGGAGTATCCCCCGACGCCTCGGCCTCCATCTTCAAGCGGTCAGCCTTGCAGATGTACTTGGGCTTGCGCGGTGCCAGTTTGGCATTGGCCTTTTTGGCATGCGCCTCCAATAGCTGCTTGATCTTCTTGCGACGGTTCATAATCCACAGGGCCTTTCAGTGCAGTTTTGCTGACCACATCATACCCGTGTGGCCTGCGCATTGCGCCAGTAAACATGGCGCCGGTTTACCCGCCGGCCCCTATTCCTCGCCACCTTGACGTTATTTTCACACGCCGCAGATTAGCGTCACGCCCTTTCCGGTCACGGGCACATCCGCTGGCCGCCAAGGTACGACGAGGCATACGTGTCACACACTACATCCCCCGCCGCGCACACGCGCGTGGACTGGGCCGGCCTGGGCTGGCTTTTGCTGTTCTTCTGGTACTTCTCCGGCGTTACCCAAGCGCTGCTGCTGTTCAGCGGGACTACCGGCTTTGCCGGTTTTCGCGATGCGTTCTTCCTCAGTAGCCTGTGGCTGGCCCCGGTGCTGCTGCTGCCCCGCTTCACCCGCGCCACGGCGGCCGTCATCGGCCTGGTGCTTTGGGCTGCATCGTTGGTGGGCTTGAGCTACTTCGGCATCTATCGCCAGGAGTTCTCGCAAAGCGTCATCTTCGTGATGTTCGAGTCCAACACCGCCGAAGCCGGTGAGTACTTCAGCCAGTACTTCAGCGTGTGGCTGGGCCTGGCGCTGCTGCTGTACACGCTGGTGGCGGTGCTGCTGTGGAAGCGCGTGCGCCCGGTCAGCCTGCCCCTGCGCAGCCGCCTGCCGGTGGTGGCCCTGTTGCTGGTCGCCAACCTGGTGTACCCGTTCTACAAGCAGATGGTGACGCAGGAGCGCAACTTCGCCGATGCCGCCGAAAAGGTGCAGCAGCGCATGGAGCCAGCAGTGCCCTGGCAACTGCTGGTCGGCTACCGTCAGTACCTTCAGCAACTGGACAACATGCAGAAGTTGCTGGCGCAGAACGCCGCGTTGCCGCCCCTGCAAAACCTGCGTGACAGCAGCGGTACGGCGCCACGCACCTTGGTGCTGGTGCTGGGCGAGTCCACGACCCGCGAGCACATGCACCTGTATGGCTACAACCGCGACACCACCCCCAACCTCGACGCGCTGGTCGCCAGCGACAAGGGCCTTACAGTGTTCCGCGACGTGGTATCGCCACGCCCGTACACCATCGAAGTAATGCAGCAGATCCTCACCTTTGGCAACGAGCAAAACCCGGACCGTTTCCTCACCGACCCGTCGCTGATCAACCTGATGAAACAGGCAGGCTACAAGACGTTCTGGATCACCAACCAGCAGACCATGACCAAGCGCAACACCATGCTGACCACGTTCTCGCAGCAGACCGATGCGCCGGTATACCTGAACAACCAGCGCAACCAGAACGCCAGCCAGTACGATGATGTGGTGCTGGCGCCGTTCGAGAAGGCCCTGCAAGACCCTGCGCCGAACAAGTTCATCATCGTGCACCTGCTGGGCACGCACATGGACTATCGCTTCCGCTACCCGAACGACTACGCGCACTTCACCGACAGCCAGGGCGTACCGAAAGAGCTGACGCCAGACCAGGTAGAAACCTACAACTTCTACGACAACGCGGTGCGCTACAACGACTACGTGGTATCGAGCCTGATCAAGCGTTACTCGGCAGGCAGCCCCAATGGCTTCCTGCTGTACCTGTCCGACCATGGCGAAGACGTGTACAGCTCCGGCAACCACGACCGCCTGGGGCGCAACGAAGGTGCGCCGACCCGGCCGATGTACACCATCCCGTTCCTGCTGTGGACCTCGCCCAGCTGGCAGGCCGAGCACCCACGTGATTTGCAGGCCATGGCCAACCGCCCTTACAGCAGCTCGCACCTGATCCATACCCTGTCCGACCTGGCCGGGCTGAGCTATGACCGCTTCGAGCCGGCCAAGAGCCTGGTGAGCCCGCAATTTGTGGTGGCACCGCGCTGGATCGGCGACCCGTACCGCAAGGATGGCTTGCGCGAGTTCGACCACCTGCCGCTGGACAAGCCCGAGCGGGTCCAGGAAACAGCCAGTAATCACCCGTAGATCGTCACGTGTAGGAGCAGCCTTGTGCTGCGAAGAGGCCGGTATTGGAGGCATACGGGTGTGTGGCCTGTACCGGCCGCTTCGCAGCAAAAGGCTGCTCCTGCAAGAATCGCGATAGGCCGTTTGCCGTATAAATTAAATTTAAATTGATTTTAAATTAAGACTCGACCACGCTCTGCCCATATTCCTGGTTTGCAGAGTACCCACCATGTCCGCAGCCCCCCGCGAACCCCGCAAGGACGGCGCCGTCACCCGTACGCGCATCCTCGAAGCCGCCGGCGAGCTGTTCGCCGCGCTCGGCTATGCCGAAACCAGCAACAAGGCCGTCGCGGCCAAGGCCGAAGTCGACCTGGCCTCGATCAATTACCACTTCGGCAGCCGCAACGGCCTGTACCTGGCCGTGCTCGACGAGGCCCGCAAACGCTTCCTCGACCTCAGCGACCTGCAGCGCATCACTCAAGGCAACCACGCGCCAGCCGAAAAGCTGCGCGTGCTGGTGGAACTGGTGGTGCACAAGGCCACTCAGGCCCGGGACAACTGGCATTTGCGGGTTCTGGCCGCAGAAATCCTCGCGCCCAGCCCTCACGGCCAGGCGCATCTGCAGGCCGCCGCGCCACTGCGCCTGTCACTGCTCAAGGGGCTGTTCAGCGAGGTCAGCACCATCCCCGTCGACGAACCGGCCCTGACCCGCTGCATCCTGTGCGTCACAGCGCCGTGGGCAATGCTGCTGATCGGCCCGCGCGGCGGCTCCGGGGCGCTGCACGAGATTCTGCAGATGCCCAGCGAGGCCGTTGCAGCGCAGCTTTACCGCTTTGCCCTTGCAGGCCTGCAAGACGCTGGCCAGCAGCATGCCCAGGCCAACGCCACCCCCAGCTGAGGTAAGCACTGTGCAACCTGTATCCACTGATACCTCCCCCGCCGCAACGGATGCGCAAACCTCCATTCCACTGCTGCTGGCAGCGCTGATGTTGGTGATGTTCCTGGCCGCCCTCGACCAGACCATTGTCTCGACCGCACTGCCAACCATCGTCAGCGACCTCGGTGGGCTGCGCTGGCTGTCGTGGGTGGTCACCGCTTACCTGCTGGCCTCCACGGTAGTGGTACCGCTGTATGGCAAGTTCGGTGACCAGTTCGGCCGCAAGCGTGTGCTGCAGGTGGCCATCGTGCTGTTCCTGCTGGGCTCGGCCTTGTGTGGCGCAGCACAGGACATGGCCCAGCTGATCGCCTTCCGCACCCTGCAAGGGCTGGGTGGCGGCGGCTTGATGGTGGTGGCGATGGCCGCCATCGGCGATGTCATCCCGCCTGCCGAACGTGGCCGCTACCAGGGCCTGTTCGGTGGCGTGTTCGGCCTGGCCACCGTGGTAGGGCCGCTGATCGGCGGTTTTCTGGTCGAGCAGCTGTCGTGGCACTGGATCTTCTACATCAACCTGCCCCTGGGCCTGCTGGCGCTGCTGGTGATCGGCAGCGTGTTCCGCCCGCACGTGGCTTTGGTACGGCATACGGTGGACTACATCGGCGCGTTCTTCCTTACCGTGGCATTGGCTGCCCTGGTGCTCATCACCAGCCTCGGCGGCAGCCTGCTGGCGTGGCAGTCGCTGGACATGCTGTGCCTTGCGCTGTTCGCCCTGATCGGCCTGGTCGGCTTCGTCCTGGAACAACGCCGCGCCGTCGAGCCAATCATGCCGCTGCACCTGTTCCGTCACCGGACCTTCGTGCTTGCCGGGCTGATCGGTTTCATCGTCGGGGTGTCGCTGTTCGGCGCCGTCACCTTCCTGCCGTTGTACATGCAGGTGGTGAAGAACGCCACGCCCACCAGTGCCGGGCTGCAGATGCTGCCACTGATGGGTGGCCTGCTGGTGGTGTCGGCGGTTACCGGGCGGCTGATCAGCCGCTGGGGGCGTTACCGGGTGTTCCCGATCATCGGCACCCTGCTGCAAGTGATTGCCCTGGGCCTGCTCAGCCGGCTACAGCTGGACACGCCCATGGCGCTGATGAACCTGTACATGGGCTTGCTGGGGGGCGGCCTGGGTATGGTCATGCAGGTGCTGATCCTGGCCGTGCAGAACAGCGTCGAATTGCGCCACATGGGCGTGGCCACCTCCGGGGCCACCTTGTTCCGCTCGATTGGCGGCGCCATCGGTGTGTCGCTGTTCGGCGCCTTGTTCTCGCACAGCTTGCTGGGCGGCCTGGGCAGTGACTTCGCCGCCAGTGCCGGGGGTGCCGCGAGCCTATCGCCGGCCGCCGTGCATGCCCTGCCCACGGCCCTGCAGCACAGTTACCTGCAGGCGTTTTCCGGGGCAATGCATGGTGTGTTCCTGCTGGCCGGGGTGATCACCAGCGTGGCTTTCGCACTGTCCTGGCTGCTGCGCGAGGTGCCGCTGCGCAAGGCCACGCAGGCGTGAACACAGGTCGACAGGCCTTCAGGCAGATGGCGAGCAGCGACCCCGAGCGGCACTGCCCCGCACTGCCTCGGCCAGTTTGCGCAGGTTGGCCTGGTGCGCATTTACCAGGCTGGTGATGCTGTTGTCAGCGGCAGTCTGCACCGAGGTGCGGCAGGTCAGCTCAGCCTGCCCCACCAGCTTCAGGCGCCACACGGTTTCCAGCGAGGCATAGCGCCCCGGCACCGTATCGAAGCGTTGTACGTCCACCCGCACTGCCGCCTTGGCGTCACCCGCCGGCCCACCCAGCTGGTCCTGCAAGGCGCTGCGAAACTCATCCACCAGGTTGGCACCCCACCATTCCGTCTCCAGAATGGCCAGGCCACTCTGCCCTTGCCGCACCACCAGTTGCGGGCGATCCACCTGGGGCGGCACGACCACCCGGGTCACCCGGATGTGCTGCCCGCTGTCACGCATCGGCTCGTTCGGCACCAGCGTGTGGTAGTTGTTCGGCGTACTGCTGCAGCCCCCGAGCCACACCAGCAGGCTGGCCACACACACATTGCGCAGTCGTTGCATCGGCTGTCTCCTCAGGGTTCAAGCTCTGCGGCCCCGGCCGCTTTCGGCCGCCCGCGAATCAGCGACTCGGGGTGCCGGCCCAGGTAGTCGGCAAGGTCGCGCAGCGACCGCGACATGCGCTCCAGTTCGTCCAGTGTTTCGCCCATCCGCTCGCGCTGCGGGGAGTCCTCGGAAATGGCCGCATTGGCCGTGCGCAGGGTCTTGTGCACTTCGTCCAGCGCCACCTTCACATCCGGCAACGTCTGGCCATTGAACTGCTTGAGGCTGGCGCGCAGCTCACGCAGGCTACCATCCAGGTTGCTGGCAATGCTTTCCAGCGGCAGCTTGGCTATGCGCTCGACCACGCGCTGCAACTGCTCCTGCAACTGTTCCAGGCTGCCCGGCAAGGTGGGGATGGTGATGGGGTTGGCGGCCATGTCGAAGGCCACCTTGGGAGCACCCGGGTAAAAGTCCAGGGATATGAACATCTGCCCGGTTATGAGGTTGCCGCTACGCGCCTGCGCCCGCAGCCCGTGCTCGACGAAGGTGCCGATCAGCCGCCGCGCCCCATCCACATCGCCCTCGGTGTGCTTGAACACTGCCAGCATCTTGCGGTGCACCGGCCCCAGCCGCTGTGGGTACACCACCGCATCGACCACCACCGGGAAGGACTGCCGCTCGGCATCGTAGTCAAGCTTGATCGAGGTGACCCTGCCAAACTCCACGCCCTTGAACTCCACCGGCGCACCCACCGACAGGCCGCGCATGGCCTGGTCGAAGCGCAACTGCAGGTATTGTGCCTGGCCATTGGGCGGGGCCAAGGCGGAGTCCCGGTCGGCAAACAGCTGGAAGCGGGCCTGATCGGCAGCAGGCTCGGCCTGCGGGGCAAAATCGGGCGAGCCAAAGGCCAGCCCGCCCACCAGGATCGATGACAGCGATTCGGTATCGACTTTCAGGCCATTGGCGCCAATCTGCATGTCGACGCCACTGGCATTCCAGAATCGGCTGTCAGCGGTGACGAAACTGTCGTAGGGGGCCTGCACGAACACGCCAATCTCCACCCCTTTGCCATCGTCCTGCAGGGCAAAGGACACCACCTCGCCCACCGGGATCTTGCGGTAATAGATCGACGAGCCGACATCCAGCGAACCCAGGTCGCTGGCGGTGAGGAAGAAACGCTTGCCCTTTTCGTCGAAGGTAATAGGCGGCGGCAGTTCCAGGCCGACAAAGGACTTTTCCGGTACTTTCGATTCGCCGGAATCAGCCCCGATGAAACTGCCCGACAGCAACGTATCCACCCCGGAGATTCCGCCCACGCCAATGCGCGGGCGCACCACCCAGAAGCGCGCGCCCTGAGTGGCGAACGCGCGGGCATCATCGGTCAACTGCACCTTGGCGACCACGCTTTTCTTGTCATCGGCCAAGTCCACCGTCGTGACTTCGCCAATCACCACGCTGCGGTACTTGACCTGGGTCTTGCCGGCCACCAGCCCCTCCCCCGAGTGGAAGGAAATGGCAATGACCGGGCCCTGCTGCATCCAGTTGCGCACCACCAGTGAAGCGCCAATCAGGATTGCCAGGATCGGCACGATCCACACCAGCGACACATTCCAGCGCCGGGTGCGTACTTCAACCTGCCCCGCGCCTTCGCGCTCGTCAGTCTGCTGCCCCATCAGTGCGGCCTCCCCTCGTTGGCATGGCTATCCCAGATCAGGCGTGGATCGAAGCTCATCGCAGAAAACATGGTCAGCACCACCACCATGCCAAAGAACAGGATGCCCACCCGCGGCTCGATGGTGCCCAGCCCGCGCAGCTGCACCAACGCCGCCACCAGCGCCACCACCATGACATCGAGCATCGACCAGTACCCGATCAGCTCGACGAAGCGGTACAGTTGCGAGCGCTGGCGGCAGGCCCAGCGGGAACGGTGCTGGGCGGTGAACAGCAGCAGGCCGAGCGAGAAGAACTTGATGGCAGGCACCCCCACGCTGGCAATGAAGATGATCAGCGCAATGTCCCAGGCGCCGGCCTCCCAGAACTCCAGCACACCACCACCAATGGTGCTTTCGCTGCCACTGCCAAGCATTTCGGTGTGCATCACCGGCAGCAGGTTGGCCGGGATGTAGAACACCAGCGCCGCCAGCAAAAACGCCCAGCCACGAGCGATGGCATTGGCCTTGCGCCGGTGAATGGCGGCGCCGCAGCGCGTGCAGGTGTGGTCACCGCTGCTCAGATCACAGGCCTGGCCGCAGCCATGGCACAGGCACAGCCCCAGTTGGTCGGCGTTGGCCGGGTGACTCATACCTGCACCCACAAGTCGCGAATATCCTTACCGGCGATACGGATGATCAGCATGCTCAGCGCGGCCAGGGCCAGCAGGCCTATACCAGGGATGACATCGAGCAGCCCGGCCAGCTTGATCACCGCCACCATCGCCCCCAGCAGGCATACTTCCAGCATGCTCCACGGTCGCAGGCTTTCCAGGCCGCGCATGCACAGGGCAAAACCGGGGGCACGCTGGCCGGCCAGGGCAAAACTCAACACCCAGCACAACATGGCAATCTGCAGCACCGGCGCAAAGATGATCGACAACGCCATGACCAGGGCGATGAAGGTGATGCTGCCGTGGCTGAGGATCTGCACGGCATCCCATAACGTCGCCGAATGGGTGAGGCCCTGCATGCCGATGGTCATCACCGGGTAGGCGTTGGCGAACACCAGCAGGATGCCGCCGGTCACACTCAAGGCCAGCCGCTGCTCGATGGTCAATGACGTGTGCCGGTACAGCACGCCGCCACAGCGCTGGCAAAGGGCGCGCTGGTGCTTGAGCAAAGGCGTACGCTGGTACACCGTGTCGCAGTACTCACAGATGATCAGATCTTGGCACTGGGTCATGTCGATTCCACGGATAGACCTGCAAGCCGCACCTAAGTCAGCAAGCCTAGACGGGAAAACTGCAATGCGTCAGCGGATGTGCCCATTGTCCCGAACCTCCTGGCAAGCGCTGCCCGGAGGGCACCTGGTTTGTTTTCGGCAAGCCGTTTGGCTGGCCCACTCGATTTACGTTCGACCGGCCTGTCGCTGGCTTGCAGCCGGGCTATCCTGTGACACGGGCTTTCTGCCCGGTGGAGGTGTGCCATGCGTACATTCACGTGGAGTTACCTGCTGGTGCTGCTGTGTGCGGCATCGGCAGCCCAGGCGCAGTCGGTAGTGCCGCTCAAGGGCCAGAGCAGCCAGCAGATGCAACTGGACATCAACGATTGCAATACCGTCGCTACCAATGCCGCGAACAGCACCGCGACGTCCAGCGAAGCCCATGTCGGTGGCCGGGTGCGTGGGGCAGCAGCAGGCGCCGCCGCCGGTGCCGTGGGCGCGCAAGTGCGCGGCAACCAGCACGAAGAGCTGTATGACCGGGCCAGTGACGATGCCAAACAGCAATACCGGCAAAACCGTGCCGGCGAAACGGCCGCTGCCGGTGCGGCGGTCGGCGGCATGCGCCAGCGCCAGGACCGGCGCCAGGATCGGCGCAGCGAAGGCGAGGCCAAAACCCAGGCCCATGCCAGTGCCTACAGCGGTTGCCTGCAAGGGCGCGGCTATCAGATCAATCCTTGATCAGCGGGCACGCCATGCCCCTAGATGTACAGCATGGCGTGCCGCTTTCAGAACTTCGCCAGTTCTTCCCGGCAAAACTCCACAAACAACTGTGCAGGCTTGGTCAGTTGCACCCGCTTCAACCACGCCGCCGCCAGCCCCGACAGCGCCACCGGCTCGGCGATATCCAGCAGGGCCAGACGCTGGCCGTCGTAGGTGTATTCCGAATGCGGTCGGGTCACCAGCAGCGAAAAACCGAAACCCTGCCCGACCATGCCCCGCACCATCTCGATCGACGGTGAGCTGAAGACGATGTTCGGCGTCAAACCCATCTCGTTGAACAGGCTGACGAAGTAGGTGCGGCTGGGAGCCACGTCCAGCAGGATCATCGGCTCCGGGCACAGGTCACGCAGCGATACCTGGGCCTGGCCGGCAAAGCGGTGGTTTTCTGGCAGCAGCACGTAAGGTTTTTGCGGCGGCATCAGCGGCTCGGCTTCGATGGTGCCGTCCAGGTCATGATCGTAGAGAAACGCCAGGTCGAACGTTCCGGCAGTCAGGCCCTGTATCAGCTCTTGCTGCTCGCCGTCGCGCAGGCGGATATCCACGCCTGGGTAACGCTGGCGGAAGGCGGCGATCAGGCGCGGCAGATACAACGGTGCCACGGTTTCGAAACAGCCGATGTCGATCTGCCCGGCGACGGTGTCGTTGTCAGCCAGGGCGTTCTGCTCGAACTCGTGGGCCATCTGCAGCAGGGATCGGGTCTTGGCGTAGAAACGCTTGCCGCTGGGCGTCAACGACACACCCTGGGCATGGTGGCGAATGAACAGCTGCACGCCGAAACTTTCTTCCAGGCTCTTGATGGCCGTGGAAATGGACGGCTGGGCGATGTACAGCTGGCGAGAGGCTTCGGCAACGCTACCGGCCTCCACGGTGGTGACGAAGTACTTGAGTTGTCGCAGGGTATAGGCAGCCACGGGCACCTCTTTGACGCCGTTTTGGGCGCGCAGGGATCATGCCTGACACTTTAACCCCGCTGGCTGGCGGACGGGGGCCGGGTGATGAAGGATTTACCTATGGCTTGAGCAGTTTTTTTGTAGAGCGATCGCCCGAGCCCGGGAACAGCTGCTGGCCAAATACTCCCGAACGTCTTTACTGATACCCAACGGCCTCAGCATTACGGTGTACGCCTATGAAGATCGTGGTCACCAGCATTCTTGTCGACGACCAGGCCAAGGCCCTGGCCTTCTACCACTACGTACTCGGTTTCGAGCCCAGGCACGACATCCCCATGGGCCGGCACCGCTGGCTGACGCTGACCTCCCCCAACGATCCCAACGGCGTCGAGCTGTTGCTGGAGCCCGACGCGCACCCGGCGTCCAAGGTGTACAAGGCCGCGCTCAAGCAGGATGGCATCCCCGCCACCTCGTTTGGCGTGCGCGATATACAGGCCGAATACACCCGCCTCTGCGCGGCGGGCGTGCAATTCACCCAGCCGCCCACCGACATTGGCCCCGTCACCGTGGCCGTGTTCGATGACACCTGTGGCAACCTGATCCAGATCGCCCAGAAACACAGACAGCCCCACGCGCACCAATAAGGAAAACAGATGCGCCACGAATTCAGCGAAGTACTGAACGACCTGGTCGATTACTTTCTGCTTGGCGATATCCAGTTGCTCGAACGTTTCAAGCAGGAGCATGAGCTACCGGACGACCTCGCCTACGCCTTTACCCATGGTGACATCGGCGACAAGGCGGTACGCGAAGGCGTCGTGCTGCCGCTGGCGGGGTCGACAACCTGCCCTACCGCATTCTGTTCACCCTCGATGGCCATACCCCGGCCCTGCGCGAAGCTGGCAGCCGCCTGAAGCACCGGCGTAATGGCTATGTTTTGCGGGTCGAGCACGGTGCGCTGATGCTGTACACCTGGCGCATCCTGCAGCACTTCACACCCAAGACCCTGGGTGACCTGATTGCCCGCTACCAGGTGCCGGGGCGGCCGATCATCGAGCTGGACAATGGCTGGTATGACGTGGAGGTACTGGCGGGGGCGCTGGTGCGCGACGGGTTGTACGAGCCGGCGTTCGAGTTCGTGCTGAAGAAGCGCTGGGGCCGGGGTGAGGCGGCGCAGGTGGATACCGGGTACGCCTTTGGCCTGCGCGGCTACTTCGATTGATTAATGGGCTGTACCGGCCTCTTAGCGGGCTCGCCCGCTCCCACAGGTACAACACAGGCCGTGAAATCTGTGTTGTATCTGTGGGAGCGGGCGAGCCCGCGAAGAGGCCGGCACAGCTGCCCCATCAGTTGATATCCCGGTCCTTGGTCTCGGGCAGGAACAGGATCCCCAACACCGCCGTCATTACCGCGATCACGATCGGGTACCACAAGCCGTAATAGATATCCCCGGTCGCCGCCACCATGGCGAACGCAACCGTCGGCAGGAAGCCGCCGAACCAGCCATTACCGATGTGGTAAGGCAGCGACATCGAGGTGTAGCGGATACGCGCCGGGAACAGCTCCACCAGCCAGGCGGCGATAGGCCCATAGACCATGGTCACGTAGATCACCAGGATGGTCAGCAACAGCAGCACCATCGGGTAGTGGATCTTCGCCGGGTCAGCCTTTTCCGGGTAGCCTGCTTCTTTCAACGCACCACTCAAGGTGGCGGTAAACGCCTCGCTCCGCACTTTGAAGTCCGCTGCGGCCATGCTGCTGCCTTCAAAGCTCGGCAGCACCCGCTCACCAATACGAATCTGCGCCACGCTGCCAGGTTCGGCCGCCTGGTTGGTATAGGGAATGGCGCGCTTGGCCAGCAGGCTCTTGGCAATGTCGCAGGAGCTGGTGAATTTGGCCTTGCCCACCGGGTCGAACTGGAACGCGCACTGGCCAGGGTCAGCCACCACCACGACCGGGTTCTGCTCCTGGGCGACGAACACATCCGGGTTGCCGTACTCGGTCAACGCCTTGAAGATCGGGAAATAGGTCAGCGCAGCGATGATGCAGCCGGCCATGATGATCTTCTTGCGGCCAATGCGGTCGGACAGGCTACCGAAGAAGATGAAGAACGGCGTGCCGATCAGCAACGAGCCGGCAATCAGCAGGTTGGCCGTCTGCGGCTCGATCTTGAGCATCTGCAACAGGAAGAACAGCGCATAGAACTGCCCGGTGTACCAGACCACGGCCTGCCCGGCGGTGCCGCCCAGCAGCGACATGATCACCACCTTGAGGTTGTCCCAGCGGGCGAACGACTCGGTCAGCGGTGCCTTGGATGCCTTGCCCTCGGTCTTCATCTTCAGGAACACCGGCGACTCGTTGAGCTGCATACGGATGTACACCGAGATTGCCAGCAACAGGATCGACAGCAGGAACGGTACCCGCCAGCCCCAGGCCTCGAACACCTCGGTACCCATGACCGTGCGACAGGTCATGATCACCAGCAGCGACAGGAACAGCCCCAGGGTCGCGGTGGTCTGGATCCAGGCGGTAAAGAAGCCGCGTCGGCCCTTGGGCGCATGTTCGGCCACATAGGTGGCCGCGCCGCCGTACTCGCCACCCAGGGCCAGGCCCTGCAGCAAACGCAAGGTGACCAGGATGATCGGCGCGGCCACGCCAATCGTGGTGTAGCTTGGTAGCAGGCCCACCAGTGCCGTAGACAGGCCCATGATGACGATGGTGATGAGGAAGGTGTGCTTGCGCCCGATCATGTCGCCCAGGCGACCGAACACGATAGCTCCGAACGGCCGTACGGCAAAACCGGCAGCGAAGGCCAGCAAGGCGAAGATGAACGAGGTGGTTTCATTGACGCCGGCAAAGAAGTGCCTGGCGATGATCGCGGCCAGTGAACCATACAGGTAGAAGTCGTACCATTCGAACACCGTGCCCAGGGACGAGGCGAAGATGACCTTGCGCTCCTCCTTGGTAATGCCGCGTTGGGGCGCGCTACTGCCCGTGGATGCGCTGTCGATAACCGCCATAGGTTGCCTCCGTCTTGTCGTCAGGCAGGCCGGAGCACCTCACAACCACTTCACCGTCGCACCCAGGCCCTGGGGCTTGCTTTGGTTGCGCGAAGCACGACGAGGCGGGCCGCCTCGGATCGCAGCAAGGTAAATGAAGCATAATCGGGATTGCCGGGATATCCACCCGCCTGGCCATGCACAAGAGGGCGGCATGAACGATACGGCATCACCGGGTGGGCTGCCAATGACAGTGCTGCGGCAATGAAACCAATGAAGAACAGTGCGGCGTAGAGGGTGCGCATGCAGAAGCTGTAGCGGCACATCACGGACTTTTGTGGGAGCGCCAGCCGTCAAGACCGACTATGTCCGCAAAGGCATCACCGCAAAAACCGTGCGACCGCCTTCAATACTGCCTCCGCCTGCTCCCGATGCGGCACATGCCCGCACCCTTGCAGCAACTGCATCGCCGCCGGCCCGCCCGCCAGCGCCACCAGTCGCTCGGGGTGCGCGGGCGAGCCAAACTCGTCGTCATCGCCATGCAGGCTCAACAAAGGGCAGCGCACCTGCGCCAACGCAGCATCCAGGTTCCAGTCGGCAAAGTCCTCGGACAGCCAGTTGTCCACCCAGGCGCGCAGCACCCATTCGGCCTTGTTGCCGTGGTAGCGTTGCAGCCGTTGCAACTGCCCGGGCTCGGCAAACTGCAGGTCGGCTGCGCGAATGCCTTCAAGGGTGCGTGCTTCGACAAACGCCTGTGCCGACTCGGTAATCAGCCCCACACACTGGCTGGCGAAGGCCGCCGCGCAGGCCACGGCCATGCCGCCGCCGACGCTGTGACCAAACACAATGAAATCACTGATGCCGAAATACGTGCGCAGCGCCGCGAAACCCTGCTGTGCCTCGCGCTCGACAAAGCCCAGGCGCAAACTGCCCGGATGCGCGTCCGAACGGCCAAAGCCCAAGCGGTCGTAGGCGATTACCCGGTGCCCGGTGGCTTGCGCCAACTGCGCTGGGAAGTCGCGCCACAACGCCACACACCCCAGCGAATCATGCAGCAGGACAATGGGCGCCCCCTGTGCCTGCAACGGCGTCCAATCCTGGGCGAACAACTTGCCTTGCGCGGTGTCGACCCAGTGCTCGCGCATGTGCAGGTCGCTCATACCGCCTCCGCTACCGGCCCCTTCAACTCGACCTGGTTGCCATCCGGGTCAAAGCAGTACAGCGAAAGCCCCTCGCCTTCAGCGCCATAGCGCTTTTCTGCCGGTTCCACTTTTACCCCGGCAGCTTCAAGGTAGGCGATCAAGGCGGCCTCGTCGAACGGCTCGATACGCAGGCAGAAATGGTGCAGGTTGCGCCCTTCCAGCCCCGGCGCCGCCCCGCCTGGCCGCCCCAGCGGGCCGTCCAGGGTCACCAGGTCGATCATCGCCGTGCCCGTGGCCAGGTGCACCATGCCCAGGTCTTCGCGCACGCGGCTGACATGGCAACCGAGCAGCTCGGTGTAGAAGGCAACACTGCGCGGCAGGTCGCTGACCCGCAAAACAAGATGATCTATGTGCTTGATAGCGAACGGTCGCATACCGGGCTCCTTGTGCCGTGAGTGCGAATAGTTTCGCCACCATAGCCCAGCTTCGCCCGGAGTGAACAGAACCAGCTACTCGTTTACCAAGCGTTGCAGCACGCCCCCTTCATGGTGCGCCAGGATCCGCAGCAGCTGGTCGACCAGCGCCCGGTCCGGGGCATCCAGGTGGAAGTGGTGCCCGCCGGGGTGCCAGGAAACCTTGGCATGGCTGGGCAAGGCTGCCTGACGCCGGGTAAAAGCCTCGCCGGTGAATGCCCCTTGACGGCCGAACAGCAGGTACAGCGGGCAGCGGATCTGGTTGAGCAGGTCGCATGCGTCGCGCTCGGTCAGCGGCATGGGTTCGGGCAACACCAGCCGCGGGTCGTGGCGCCAGCAATAGCCATCGCCCAGTTGCAGCAGGTCGCGCAACGCCAGCAGCCGTGCGGCACCTTCCGACAGTTCGGTGTCAAGGCGCTCGCGCCGTTGCGCCAGGGCGGTGTCAAGGTCGTCGAAGCGGCCGACGTCCGGCTCGGCAAAGCCCGGCAGCTGGCTGCGCTGGACCATACGCTTGAGCCGGTAAGCCCGCGCCAGGTGCTGCACGCGGTCATCCTCGGCCACCGTGAACGGTGCCCCCATGCCGTCGAGGAAGGTCATGCTGGCAATGCCACTGGTCATGGCCGCCAGTAGCGACGCCACACCGGTGCCCATGCCATGGGCCAGCACATGGAATTGCGCCAGGCCCAGGCTGTCGGTCACCGCCAGCATGTCTTCGGCATGCTCCCACAGGTAATAGCCACTGTCGCGGCGGCGATGGTCCGAACGGCCATGGCCGACCAGGTCGGGGGCCACCACAAAGCAACCGTCCAGCATCGGTGCCAGGCGTTCGAACGAGGCAGCGTTATCCAGCCAGCCATGCAAGGCCAGGACGGGAATACCGTCTTCGGCGCCCCAGGTGCGGACCGCTATTTCAATACCATCGAGGTCGAGCAGGTGATCTTTCGGACTGCACAGCGAACGCATTGCAATTCTCCTTGGCTGAAGCCTGCAACATGACCTGCCTCACCCTCTCGCAGATGCTCCCTCGCTGCCAGCCCCCCACCGACCCGCGCATACGCAGGACCGACCGCGGCCAACAACTATCTACCGCACCCCGACGCCTTGATCAGCGTGGACTATCTCCTTCCACAAAAGAGATGGTGACCATGACAACCCCGACACCGTTACATCAAAGCCAGATAACCCGATCGTTACCGAAATGGAGCAAGGCGCTTCAACCCACGCATACACGCAAAGTGGTGCAGAGCCTGTACAAGGAGTACCTCGATGAAGATGGCGCCCCTTACTCGTGGTATGCCACTGCCGATGGGCCAATGCGTGAGCAGTTGCACAACGCGTTGCAAACCCGTAACAAACGGCTGGCGCAAGTCAAAAAGGCGCTAGGCGAGTTCAAGGACATCATCGCGTTCTGCGGCCCTCTGTTGACCGAGCGGTTGAAGCTGAATGTGCCTGTAGACAGGGCGCAGTATGTGTTCCAGCCCTTTGAGTCAGAGGCCAACATCTGGGTCGGCGTTCCCGATGTGGAAACGCCTTTGGTACCGGACGTGGAAGCGGACGTGCTGGCCACCCGCCCCGTAGGCCAGCCGCAAACACGCAGCTTGCTGGAGGCTGCCCTGCACAACTTCGAGGGGCTGGACGAAGTCGGCCCCTACAGCAGGCTCACCAACGCCCCAGGCAGCGACACGCCCCTGGCAGGCCTGACGATGGCGGACTTCGTCAGGCATTGTCGGGCGCTGGACCTTGGCAAACGCTATCAAGACCATTTGCTTGCAACCCATGAAGGAGCCAATCGCGCTGAAATCCAGCGCCTGTCGATTGCAGCGAACCGTGAGGCCTTGAGGGTCCAGGCATTGATCGCCAAACTCAAAGGCCTGCTGAGCCAGGCCGGGCTCGATGCACTTGGGCAACTGTGCGACGGCAACCCTCACCCCACCTATGAAAACGAGGCGTTGCATTGTTGGCACTTCAACCTGTTCGATATACCCGTCCATGAAATGCTGTTCATCGGGCCAGACAATCCTGACCGGACAAACCCCTGCGTCCTGTATATGCCTGGCGACAGCGAGCACCCTATAAGGGAGTTTGCTTCTCGCCAGGAAGCCGGCAAACACCTGCGTAGCCGCCTGTTGCAAAGCGAGTTTCGCCAAAGCGTGGTGCATTTCGCCTACAAAGACAGGCAAAGGGAACTGGCCGACAAACTGGAACATGCGCTGTTCGAGCAGGATGAAGCAGGCATACGCAAACCCAGAAAAATGCCCGTAATCCCCTTCACCCTCTCGCCAATCAGAACCGACCCTTGGGCGACCGTGTACAACGCCCACCTTGCGCGGATGAAAGCCGACGCAAGAACCATTGCGGTCCCCACCGCCGAGGTCGACGCCAGGGCACGCGACAAGCGACTGAAGCACTGGCTCGAGTTGGGCATGAATGTGCTGAACGTCGCTGCGTTTTTCGTGCCCGGGTTGAACACAGTCATGCTCGGCGTTTTCGCTTACGACCTGATGGGCTCGGTTTTCACCGGGTTCGAGGCGTGGGAAGAAGGCGATACCCGGGAAGCACTGGCGCAAGTGGAATCGTTGGCAATCAATGCGGCAGTGATTGCCGGCTTTGCTACCGGCGCCAAGCTCGTCCAGGCGTCAGGCTTTGTCGATGCGCTGACGAGTGTGTGGCATGAAGACAAAGAAGTGCTCTGGCACCCCGACATGACGCCCTATGCGAGCACAACGGTGATCCCTGATGGGGCCCAACCCGACTTGCTCGGCCATGTGCACATCGATGGGAAGACCTTTCTCCAGCTGGATGGGACGCTGTACGAAGTGTTTCAGGACGCAGACCAGCAATGGTACGTGCGCCACCCCGAGGATGCACAGGCCTATGCCCCACGCTTGCTCCACCACGGTAATGCCCGCTGGCAACTGGCTCATGAGCAGCCTCTGGAATGGGACCGCGAACAGCTCATGCGCCGCCTTGGCGACCATAGCGCAGGCCTGGACGACAGCGAACTGGACCATGCCATGCGCGGTACCGGTACCGATCCAGACGTGCTGCGCCGCGCTCAGGCAGGGGGCCTGCGCCCACCCGCTTTGTTGATCGACGCGCTGCAGCGCTTGCAACTGGACAATCAAACTCAACAGATCATCAACTGCGTACGCCATGGGTTGCCGCTGGCTGCGTACAAGAACTTCGCCTTGCCTGAGTTGCTGCGCCTGCCGGGGTGGCCCGAGGGGAACGTGCTGAAGGTTTACCAAGGGCCAGAACCCTGGGGCGAATCTGTGCGCTACGGCCCCCCGCACACGCTGGGCCAAGTGGACATCGAAATTACCCGTACCGACCTCGACAATGGCCAGCTGAGCCAGACCGTGCTGGATCAGATGGATGAAGGAGCCATTGAGCAGTTGCTAGGTGACACACCCGCCGAGCACCGATCGCACGCGCTGAACAACAAGCTCGCGCAACACCTGGAACAGCATCGCGAGGCGCTGTTCGAGAGCCTGCTAGAAAAACCCCGTCCCACACGCCCAGCAACCGCACAAACCCTCGCCCGGCAGTTTCCCGGGCTACCGGACAGCGCGCTTGAAGAACTGCTTGCCAACATCAGCAACGCCGAACGGCAACGCCTGACAAACGGGCGGGTGCCGCTTCGCATTGCCGAGGAAGCTCGCCTTCTGCAAGCTCGAGTGCGACTTGACCGCGCCATCCTCGGTATTTTCAGGACCAGCCTGGCCAACGACGACAGCCTGCGCCTACAACAGGCGCTGCAAGCCGAACACCCGCAGGCTGACCCTGCCCAGTTGCTGGAACTCGCCCTCGGCGATCGCCAGCACTGCGCCTCACTGCTCGGCCAGCAACCCATCAATCCCAGGTTCCGCTCCCCCTTGCGATTGGCCAACGGCCAGCTTGGCTATCCCCTGAGCGGCCGTGGCTTGCAAGGGCGAGCCTTGCCGGCCGCGCGAAGACTTCGGGCACTCTACCCCGAACTCAGCAGCCAGGACATCAGCGCGCTGCAAACCGAACTTGCCCAGGGAGGCGACCTGGGTAGTGCAATCAGCCAATTGGAAGCCGAGCAGCGCACGCTTAACCGCGATCTGAACCGCTGGGTCAGCACCTCACGCACCCTTGAAGAACGCTTTGATCGCCAGCAATTCACCGAGCGACTGATGAGTGCTTCGCGCCGTGAAGGCGGCGCGCAACGCGCAGTGCTGGAGCTGAGCCAGATGCAACTGGAAGCGCTGCCAGCGTTCACTGCCCGTATGCCGCATATCCGGCAACTCGTCCTTGATGGGTTGCAGATGCGACGCCTGGAGGGTGGCTTCCTGGCAAACTTCCCTGACCTGGACACCCTGGAAATCATCGGTAACCCGGAGATGGACGCTGAAGCATTGTTCGAGGCGCTCAAGTCTGCACCACGGCTACGCGAACTGGGCCTGACAGGCAATGGCCTGACTACCCTTTCAGCCACTGCTCAGCAGGCCATTGGGGCGATGCCTGGCCTGCGGGTGCTCGGCCTCAGCCGTAACCGGCTGCAGCTCGATAATGCCAGCTTGGCCTTCCTGACGCGTTTGCCCCTGGATGGACTTGGGCTGGGCCACAACCAGATCACACTTGATGAGAGCCTTGCCGTCCAGTTTCAGGACATGATCCATCCCAAGGTATTGCACCTGTCGGGCAACCCACTGCGGCTGGCGCCAGACCTGCGCTTCATGGCCCGCCTCAGCCACCTGGACCTTGACCGCTGCGAACTGCAGCAATGGCCCGACAGCCTGACAATCCTCATGAGCCAGCCCCAGTACCAGCTGCGCTATCTGAACCTCTCCTCCAACCGCATTCGTACCCTGCCAGACTTGCCAAGTGTACTACGCACCCCGTTCGCCCGCGATGTCGCCGCTCGCTTGCCTGAGCGCCGCTGGCTGTTCAACTACAACACGCTGGAAGCCGAGGCACGTGCGCGCTTGGGCAGCAGTGGCGTCAATGTATTCGAGCACGCCGAAGACGTCTCCCCGTGGCAAGGCTTTTTCCGTGACGGGGCAAGCAGTGCCGAAGAGCAGCTGTGGAGCAATCTGTTTGATCAAGGTGAAAACGCAGCTTTGCTGGGGGTACTCGAGCGTCTTGCCCAGTCGGCAGAAGCGCGGCGTGATGCCCAGGCCCTGGGGGCGCGTGTATGGGACCTGCTGGATGCCGCTGCCCACGACACCGTGTTGCGCGAACGCCTCGCGACAGTCGCCGGGGACTTCCCCCCAACCTGCGGCGACGCAGGTGCCGACGCATTCAGTGCCTTGGAGATAGAAGTGCTGGCCCACGACGCTGCCGGCCATGCCGGTAGTCGGCCGGCCGATCTACTGAACCTGTATCGAAAGTTGTATCGTCGCGATCAGGTCAATCAACTGGCGGACCGCATCAGCTGGAAACGGTCCTTGCGCCAGCAGGCGCTACTGAATGATGGTTTCGATGAAGGCCTACCCTCATACGATGTGCTCGACGAACCCTCTGCCTTTCCGGACTCCGCCCTGGCAACCGGGCTGGTGGACGATATCGAGCTGCGCCTGGCCTTGCGCCAGTCCTTGGCTACCGTGCTGGACTACCCTGAGCCGAGCAGCGGCATGCTGTACCGCAGCACGGCCAGGATCAACCAGACAATCATCGACAAGGTGAAAGCTGCGGTCCTTGAACTGGATACGGATGCCACCGCTCGAGAGCAATGGTTGACCCAGCAACCGGGCTGGGTCGAGTACTTGAAACGAGAGCATGCGGCACAGTTCAGCCTGATAACCAACTTCTGGCGGCCAGGCCTTGACTACCTCTATTACTGCCTGGATGAAACCGCCGACCCAGTGACATCCCTGGACAGCTCTGTGCGACGAGCCTTGGCCAGGGTCATGCCTGAAAGCCCGGTGGATGCCGAGGGCAGGCTGCGTCGCGTCGCGCTCAACGAGCAGCAGTATCGCCAAGGCGTGGACGCGCTGACTGCTGAGCAGCAGCAGGTTGAAACCGGTCTGCTGATCAGCCTCACCCGCCAGACGCAAACAATCGGCCGCTGAGCCCCACTCACTGTCCGCGCAGGTCTTCGAAGAAGGCCTGCCTGCCATCCACCCGGCCGGACGCCCGTGGGGCCGCTGCGGCGTCACCACTGGCGGCCTCCACGTGCCAATAGCAGTGCTGCACCGCGCGGGTCACCGCCACGTAGGCCAGGCGCTGCACTTCTTCCTTCTGCGCCGTATCGAACGGTTGGGCATCCCCGGCCTTGCCCAGACCCGCCTGGCGGTACACCTGGTTCTTGTAGGGCGAGCTGGTCAGGTACTGGCAGTCGCCCAGCATGAACACCGCATCGGCCTGCAGGCCCTTGGCACTGTGGTAGGTCAACTGACGCAGCCGGCGCTGCTCGGCCGGCAACGCCGCCTCGGCATGCAGCACACTCTGCAGGTGCTCGCTCATCAAGGCCCTGTCGCTGCCCTTGCGGTACAGCATCATGACCGTCTCACCCCGTTGGTAGTGCTCGATCAGTGTTTCACCCAAGGCGGCCTCGTCACGGTCGAACACCTTGACCGCAGAGCCCGGCAATTCGGCTGCCGGGCCACTGGCGCGGGCTTTCTTGCCGGC
Source organism: Pseudomonas sp. TSO6 (assembly GCF_056098905.1). Classification (NCBI taxonomy): domain Bacteria; kingdom Pseudomonadati; phylum Pseudomonadota; class Gammaproteobacteria; order Pseudomonadales; family Pseudomonadaceae; genus Pseudomonas; species Pseudomonas sp. TSO6. The sequence goes on from NZ_JBLZWV010000040.1 coordinate 71,924, forward strand.
AATCGCCGGGGTGCCTTTGACCAGGTGCTCGGCCGCGTCGATCACCTGCTGCTGGCAACGGTAGTTGTCGACCAGCATCACCCGCGTGTTGGCCGGCGACGGGAAAGCTTTAGTGAATTCCATGAAGTACTTGGGCGAACTGCCCCGCCAGCCATAGATCGACTGCCAGTCGTCCCCCACACACAGCAGCGACGAATGCTGGGCATGGCGCCCGGTGTGCATGGTCGGGCCACGTCGGCGGATTTCAGCCAGGCTGGCGCGCAGCCAGCTGACGATCTGCGGCGACACGTCCTGGAACTCGTCGATCATCAGGTGCGCCAGAGGCCGCAACAACGGGTCGGGCAGCAGTTGCAGGTTTTCCGGGTTGTTCTCGCTGAACAGGGCGAACATGCGGTTGTAGCTCATCACCGGCGGCGACTGGTCCAGCAGGTGTGCTTCCAGGGCCTTCCAGTACAGGGCCAGGGCCTCGAAGAACAAGGCATCGCTGTCGCCGGACGGGAAGCTCATCGCCGCCACCGCGTTGTTCACGTCCAGGCCAAGGTTCTCGATGAAGTTGGCCGCGCCGACAAAGGCGTCCAGCAACGGCGCCGGTGCCAGTTCGCCCTTGACCTTGTACTCGAACCCCGGGCCGGCAACGGCATCGCCAGCCAACGAGGCCGCCAAGCGGCGGGCCATGGCGTAGTTGTCGAGCCAGATCAGCGGCCGGTCGCAGAAGGCCTGCAACAAGGTTCGTTTTACCGCCCACTCGGCACGCACCGCCAACTTGGCACCGGGGCGCTGGTACTGCGCGCTTTCAGCCGGGTCGAAGCCCAGCACCACCAACGGCCCCTGGCCACCCAGGCGGCCATGCACATGGAAGCGGCTGCCACGGATGTCGACAGTTTCGCGGCAAGGCTCGATGCCCTTGATCGGCCAGGCGCCGGCGGCGAACCACAGGTCCTCGATTACGTCGCACAGTTCTTCGTCGCGCTGGGCGGCCAACTGGGTCACCTGTGCGCGCTTCTGCACGTCAGGGTTGTTCGGGTCCAGTGGTTTGAGTTGCAAGGCTTCGCTGCGCAACAGGCCGACCAGTTCGGCAAAACGTGGGCTCTCACCCAGCACGCTGCTATAGCACTGGTTCAGTTGCTGGCGCTGGGCATCGTTCAGGCGCAGGTCGAACGGGTTGCTGTCGGCCTCGGCCTCGCGCCCGGCAGGCATCTCGTTGCCCAGCGTCTCGAAGGCGCGCACCTGGCCGAAGCCCGGCAGGCTGCGTACCAGCGGCAGGATGCGCGAATGGAAGGTACGCACCAGTTCGCGGGCCTGCACCGGTTGCAGGCTGATCTGCCACAGGGCGAATACCTGCACCAGGCGCTTGATGAAGTCCTTGCGCGACTCGCGGGTGAACGTGACCACGGTCATCGCATCCAGCTCGTAACCCAGATAATGGCGCAGCAGCAGGATGCGCAAAACCAGCGACGTGGACTTGCCTGCCCCGGCGCCGGCCACCACACAGGTGGACGGGGTGTCACTGAAGATCAGCTTCCACTGCGCGGCGCTGGGTTGCGCCTCGGCGGGCAGGCGTTGGGCGACGTCGGTTTTGAAGCGCTTTTTCAGCTCGGCTGTCAACGGCAGGCGCCAGTCGTCGAACAGGTTGTCGTCCTGACCGGGCACGGCAGCGATGTCAGGCCGGGTATCGCGGATCACCAGCACCTGGCGCCCGGCTTCGTAACCCTCCACCCGCCCGCGGTCGAACCCTTCACGCACGCCATCGGCATGGCCACTGCGCTGGCCGGTCGCGTGGCCGAGGAACCAGGAGTCACGGTGCTGGGCTTGCAGACGGGTCAGGCCACGCCCCAGCAGGCGGGCGGCCAGGCGGCGAAACCAGGGCAATTGCGCGGGTGGGGTAAGGTCGGCGGGGGCCTGGGGTTGCTCGTGGGCCACGGTCACTCCGTTGAAAAACAAAAACAGCTGGCATGTTCGCCGCATCGACGGAAAATCGCCAGCGAATGCTTGCAGATCAGTAGATTAGGCGATGAAGCGAATAAAGCAGGGCAGTAATTTACATCGAACAATATGATCGTTTTAAGCCGATATTTACGCTTATTTTCGATGTTTCATTGGCGCATCATGGCGTCATTCCACTGATTCAAGGAGCACGACCATGCTGCAACTACGACCCTTTGAAGGCCTCGGCCACGCCAACCACGGCTGGCTCGATGCCCACCACCATTTCTCATTCGCCGAATACTACGACCCGGCGCGCATGCACTGGGGCAACCTGCGGGTATGGAACGACGACCTGATCGCGGCTGGCAACGGCTTCCCGCCGCACCCGCACCGCGACATGGAAATTATCACCTATGTGCGTGAAGGCGCGATCAGCCACCAGGACAGCCTGGGTAACAAAGGCCGTACCGAAGCCGGTGACGTGCAGGTGATGAGCGCCGGTACCGGTATCGTGCACAGCGAGTACAATCTGGAAGACGTCGATACGCGTATTTTCCAGATCTGGATCGTGCCTGAGCGCACGGGTGAAGCACCGCAGTGGGGCAGCCGGCCGTTTCCCAAAGGGGAGCGTGGCGAAGGCTTCGTGACCCTGGCCAGCGGCCGTGCCGGTGATGAAGACAGCCTGCAGATTCGCACCGATGCGCGACTGGTAGCTGCCACTTTGCGTGCAGGTGAAACCGCCGAGTACCGCTTCGATGCCGCACGCCGGGGTTACCTGGTGCCGGCCAAGGGGCTGGTGGACGTCAACGGGCTGCGTGCCAAGGCACGGGACGGTGTAGCGATCGAGCAGGAAGACGTGCTGCGGGTGACCGCCATCGAGGACAGCGAGATCGTGCTGGTGGATGTGGCCTGATGGATCGGGCTGGTGCAGGCTGCCTTGCAATACCTGTACTGGCCTCATCGCCGGCAAGCCAGCTCCCACAGGCACCGAACAGGTTTCGGGCCCACGCCATATTTGTGGGAGCCGCCTTGTGTCACGAAAGCGGCGCGCAGCGCACCCGACTGTCGACAAGCACCTCCCAATCCCGCTGAACATTGGCGCCATCGGCCACCCTGCACTAGCGTTGTGCTACCAGCCAGCCCCAACGTTCATGCGGAGCCCTCACCCATCATGCCGGACCTGCGCCCGAACCCAACGCTGCGCCTGGAGTACTGTGCCGACCAGCCGATTCACCACGCCTTCCTCGAGCAGGCCGGCCGCTGCCCGGATGCCACCGCCATCCTTGCCCGGCACACCAGCTGCAGCTATGCCCAACTGGCGCAGATAAGCCAGGGCATTGCCGCGTTTCTGGTAGAAAACGCTGCCAGTGGCACCGATCGTGTGGTCATCGTCGCCAGCCGCAGCGCCGCCCTGGTGTACGCCATGCTCGGCTGCCTGCGTGCCGGCCTGGCCTTTACCGTGGCCGACGCTGCATACCCTACCGCGCGCATCGGGCAGATCATCCGTACACTGGCGCCTGCCGTCGTCCTGCGCTGTGGTAATGCATCCCTCGACGCCTCCGGCCCCATTGTGGTTACGGTGCCGCAAGCCCCCGCCGAGGCACTGCAAGCCTTTCCCTGGCAACAGGTCGCGCTGCCCAGCGTCAACCCCGAGCAACCGGCGTACATCACCTTCACCTCGGGCAGCACCGGTGAACCCAAGGGTATCGTTACTCACCACGCGCCGCTGGTGCACTTCATCGACTGGCATGTGCGCCAGCATGGCTTTACCCAGGCTGATACTTTCTCCCTGCTTTCCGGTCTGGGCCACGACCCGGTATACCGCGACGTGTTCACGCCCCTGTCGATTGGCGCGACCATCGCCTGCCCCGCCCAGCCGACCCTGACCGACCCGTCACAGCTGGCAGGCTGGATTCAACAGCACGGCGTGAGCGTAATCCACCTCACCCCGCCGCTGGGCAAGCTGATCGAGACCGGCGCACACATGAATGGCCAGGTACTCGATCAACTGCGCTACCTGTTCTGGGGCGGCGATGCGCTCAGCCCGGCGCTGTACCAGCAGATCCGCGCCATTGCGCCCTGTGCTGTCAGTGTCAACTTCTATGGCACCACGGAAACGCCACAAGCCATGGCCTTCCATGCCCTCTCCCCTGACTGGGACAGTTCACGGGTGCCCTTGGGCAAAGGTATCGCCAATGCGCAGTTGCTGGTGGTCAACGCGGCCAACCAGCTGGTCAGCGTGGGCGAAACCGGTGAAATCCTCATCCGCAGCCCCTATCTGTCGCAGGGTTACTGGGGCGACCCGGCGCTGACCGAGGCCAAGTTCATCGTCAACCCGTTCACCGGGGACGCAGGCGACCGCTGTTACCGCACCGGTGACCTGGGCACCTACCTGGCCGATGGCAACGCCAGTTTCCTGGGGCGCGGTGACAGCCAGGTGAAAATCCGTGGCCACCGCATCGAGCTGGCGGAAATCGAGAACGCCATCACCCGTCACCCCCACATCGGCCAATGCGTGGTCGTGGCCAACCACGACAGCGCGTCGATCCGGCTGGTGGCCTATTGCGTTTGTCAAAAGCCCACCAGCGCCGATGAACTGCGCCAGGCGCTCGCCGGCCAGCTGCCGGACTACATGGTGCCGGCGCTGTTCATGTTCCTCGAGGCCCTGCCGCTCACCCCTAACGGCAAAGTGGACAAACGCGCCTTGCCTGCGCCATTTGACGACAGCGCCAGCCTTCCCTTGTCCCCCTTGGCGGAAAAACTGAGCACGGCCTGGGCGCGCATCCTCCAGGTACCGCGCCTGGACGCCAGGTTGAGCTTTGTCGAACTGGGCGGCGACTCGCTGTCGTTCGTGCAAGCCTCGCGGGTGCTGGAGGAGCTGATCGGCCACCTGCCGCAGCGCTGGGAAACGCTGCCGGTGTGCCAGCTGGCCGAGCTGAATGCGCCCCCGAAAAGCGCGTGGCGGGTGATGGAGATGCCGGTGTTCGTGCGGATGCTGGCCATCATCCTGATCGTGGTCGGCCACCTGAGCGAGTTCGACCATTGGTTGATCGTCGGGGAAACATCGGTGCTGTTCCTGGTCTCCGGCATCAGCCTGGCGCGGTTCCAGCTCAAAGCCATCGAAGAGCGTGGCGATGCGCGCACGCTGCTCAGGTCGCTGACGGCCATCGTGGTGCCCACACTGTTGTACACCGCGCTGATCCAGCTGGTGTTCGACCGGTTGCACTGGCAATCGCTGCTGCTGGTGTCCAACTGGTTCCCGGCCAGCGAGGTCAGCCTGTTCAATTACTGGTACATCGAAGTGCTGGTACAGATGATCCTGATCATCGGTGTGGTGCTGTCCATCCGGCGCGTGCGCCAAGCCGTCCTCGCCGACCCGTTCCGCTGCCTGATCATTGCGGCCTGTGCGCTGGTGGCGCTGGATGTGCTGCTCAGCCGCTTCGTGTTCGACGCCAGTGCGCTGCTCAACCGGGTACCGCAGCACTTTCTGGCGGTCATGGTGCTGGGCATGGCCGTGCACCATGCTGATACCACCGCGCGCAAGTGGGTGGCCAGCGCGGTGGCCGTGCTGGTGGTCGGCGAGCTGGACCTGATGGCGGTTGCCGGCGTTGGCTGGGAGGCTTTCTCGCGTTATATCGATATCGCCCTGCCGGCGATGCTGGCCCTTATCTGGTTCCGCTCGGTGCCAGTGCCCGCCCTGGTAGCACGGGGCGGCGCGGTCATCGCATCGTCAACCTTGTTCATCTACCTGACGCATTTCCAGTTCCAGTCGCTGGCGGACCATATCGTCAGGCACCCGCTGTTCGAGGTCGCCCTGGCACTCGCCGGAGGGGTACTGGTGGGTTACTGCTGGAACACCCTGTTGCGTCTGCTGTTTACGCGATGGAACAAGCAAAACCAGGCGCGTGGAGCCGATGCGGCCGAGCGTGCTACCTCTGCTTGAGCTGACTTGCCGGCAATGGCGCTGCGATTGCAAACCCTGAAACACTCTGCCTAAAATGCGAACCATTAACATTTGTAAACATTTTCAGGCGGCACGGATGAGCATTCCGGATATAGCTTTTACTTCTCAAGTCAGCCAGCTATACCGCGCCCAGAGCAAATGGTTGCATAACTGGCTGAAACCGCGGGTGAACTGCAGCCACCTGGCAGCAGACCTCGTCCAGGATGTGTTCGTGCGTGTCATGTCTGCTGCCGACGCTGCCGCAAAGCTCGACGCCGTACGCGAACCCAAAGGCTACCTGGCAACCATCGCTCGCCGCCTGATGATCGATCACCTGCGCCGGCTGCACCTGGAAAGGGCCTGGCTACAGGTGCTCGCCGAGCAACCCGAAGCACTGGACATCTCACCTGAGCAACGCGTGGCGTTGCTGCAAACCTTGTTCGAGCTCGACGCCATGCTAGCCGCGCTCGGGCCCAAGGTACGTGAAGCGTTTTTGCTTTCGCAGATCGATGGCATGCCCTACAAACACATCGCCACCCAGCTGGGTATTTCCGAAGTCAGTGTGCGCCGCTACATTGCCAAGGCGGCCGAGCACTGCATGATCTACAGCCTTGGGCATGGCCACTGAGCATGAACCTGAATGCCGAGCAACTGGCTTCGTTGCGCCAGGCCGCGCACTGGTTCAGCCAGCTCAACAGCGGTGAGGTGCAGGCCAGTGATTACTCAGCCTGGCAGCTGTGGCTGAATGCGACGCCCGTCAATGCCTGGGCCTGGCAGCAGGCAGAGCGCCTGCAAACGCGCATGGCAGCCAGCGAAAACCCGGCGTCTGCACGCGTACTGGCGCTGGCAGCCCACGGCCGCAACGCTAGCCGTCGGCGGGTGGTCAAGGCTGGCTTGATACTGCTGGGCGGCGGCGCGCTGGGCCTGGGGGGATACCGGGAGGTCAAGCAGTCTCCACTGCTGGCAGACGTGCGCACCGGCGTGGGCGAACAGCGTTCGCTGATGCTGAGCAATGGCACTGCGTTGATGCTCAATACCGCCTCTGCAGTCGATGTGGATGACGCCCTCGGCCCTGCACGCTTGCTGCTGCGCCAAGGTGAAGTCATGGTCACGGTGCCAACTCGCCAGCATTGCACGGTCAGCACCCGAAACGGCACGGTCGAGGCAGGCGAAAGCCGCTTCGCCCTGCGTTTGTTCGATGACGGCAGCAGCCTGGAGGTATTTGCCCGGCAGGCGCGTGTAACCCTGAGCTCGGGCCAGACCCTGCTGGTAAACAGCGGCGAGCGCTGTCGGTTCAACGACCAGGGCTTCGCCGCGCTGGAAACCGTCCCCTTGGCCGCAGATGCGTGGGGCCGGGGGTTGCTGATCGCCAATGACCAGCGCCTCGACGCGTTCATCAGCAACCTTTCACGCTACCGCCCGGGCTGGCTGCGCTGCACGCCAGCCGTGGCAGGCCTGCGCATCAGCGGCACCTACCGGCTCGACGATACCGACCAGATCCTGCGCGCGCTGACCACGTCACTGCCGGTGCAGGTCCAGGTGCGTACGCGTTTATGGGTCACCATCACGGCAGGGTAAAAAAATGCTGAGCGCCTGATCACTTTGCCAGGGCTTATCCGACTCATAGGTATCCCGACTTTTACCTATCAGAGAAACGCGACGATGACCTGCCGCTTCAACACCAGGCCTTTCACTGCGCCAGGCCTGCGCACCTGCCTGCTACTGACTGCACTGCTAGCGGGGCCTGCCGCTGCCAGCGCCGCGCAAGCCCATGACTACCACCTGCCGCAGGGCGATCTTGGCGAAACGCTGACCCAGTTCGCTGCCGAGTCTGGCATCGTGCTATCGTTCGACACCCACTGGACGCGCGGTAAACGTTCGCCTGCTCTTGAGGGGCGCTATGACGTCGATCAAGCCTTGCAGATTCTGCTCAGTGGCACCGGGTTGCAGGCTACTCGGGAAAGCGACGGGCGCTATTCGCTGCTGTCAAGCACCCAACAGGGCGATGCCCTGGAGTTAGCCCCCAGCCGCGTCGATGCCCTGGGGCTGGGTAACGTCACCGAGGGTACCGGCGCCTACACCACCGGCGGTTCTACCAGCGCAACCAAGCTGCCGCTGACCCTGCGCGAAACGCCGCAGTCGGTCAGCGTGATCACCCGCCAGGTGATCGACGACCATGGCTCGCAAGACATCGGCGACGTGCTGCGCAACACGCCCGGGGTTTCGGTTCAGGCTTACGACAGCGAACGCATGGAGTACTCCGCACGCGGGTTTGCCATTACCAACTACCAGTACGATGGCATCAACACCATCTACGACGGCGTCTACGATGAGGGCGTGACCCACGTCGACATGGCCGCCTACGACCGCATCGAAGTCATCAAGGGTGCGACCGGCCTGATGACCGGCTCTGGCGACCCCTCGGCGACGGTCAACCTGGTGCGCAAGAAGCCCACCCACGACTTCAAGGCGTCGATCACCGCCAGCGCAGGGTCCTGGGACAACTACCGTACCGAAGGTGATATTTCGGGTTCGCTCAACGACAGCGGTAGCGTGCGTGGCCGCCTGGTGGGTGCCTACCAGGACCGCAAGTCGTACCTGGACCACTACAAGCAGAAAAAGGATGTCTACTACGGCATTCTTGAAGCCGACCTGACGCCAGACACCCTGCTCTCCTTCGGCATCGACAACCAGGCCACCACCCCGCGCGGGTCGTCCTGGACAGGTAACCCGACTTACTTTTCCGACGGCAGCCGCACCGATTTCTCGCGTTCACACAACCCGGCGGCAGACTGGAGCCGCCGCGACTTCCAGTCCACCACCTACTTCACCTCACTGGAGCAGGCCCTGGCCAACGACTGGAAGGTCAAGCTCAGCCTCAGCCACATGATCAGCGATCATGACACGCGCCTGGCGTCCGCCAGCGGCGGCAACCCGGACCCGGCGACCGGCGAGGGGATGTTCCTGTACTGGGGGCGCTGGGAAGGTCACCGCGTGCAGAACACCGCAGACGTGAATGTCTCCGGCCCGTTCACCCTGTTCGGCCGCGAGAACGAGCTGGTGGCAGGCTTCATGACCTCGCATTCGAAGCAGACCGGCGATACCTACGACGGCAGCGCGTTCGCCATGGTGCCCGGCTCCATATTCGACTGGAATGGCAAACTGCCGGAACAGAACTTCCCGAAAAACGGCGACTACACCACCACGCAAAGCCAGAACGGCGCCTACGTGGCCACCCGCCTGAGGCCGACCGACAAGCTTTCGCTCATCCTCGGCACCCGGGTCAGCACCTTCAAGTACAACGATGATCAGGACTATTACCCAACGTCTTCGTTGAGCGACACCCACGCAAGCTACAAGGAACACGGGGTGGTCACCCCTTATGCGGGCGTGGTCTATGACCTGGACGACACCTACTCGGTGTATGCCAGCTACACCTCGATCTATCAGCCACAGGTTTACAAGGACATCAACGGCGCCACCCTCGCCCCTGTCGAAGGTGACGGCTATGAAGCCGGGCTGAAGGCTGCCTGGTTCGACGGCAGGCTGAACGGCACCCTGGCGTTTTTCCGCATCGAGCAAGACAACGTCGCCTCCAACATCGGCACCAACCCGGTGACCAACGAAGGCATCTACAAGGCCATCGACGGCGCCACCACCAAGGGCGTCGAACTGGAGCTGGCCGGCGAACTGGCACCCGGCTGGAACGTCACCGCCGGCTACACCTACGCCCGTACCCGCGACGCCGACGACCAACGGATTTTCGGCTTCCCTCTGGCAACCACCAAGCCTGAGCACGTAGTGCGGCTGTTTAACACCTACCGACTGCCTGGCGCATTCGACCAGGTGACCGTGGGCGGTGGGCTGCGCTGGCAGAGCGGCTTCTACGGCAACATCTACAGCCCGATCGCCAACGACTACACCCGCATCAAACAAGGCGGCTACACCCTGGTGGACCTGATGGCCCGTTATCAGTACAGCGAGCACTTGAGCTTCACGGTCAATGCCAACAACGTGTTCGACAAGGTCTACCTGACCGGGCTTGGCAACTTCGATACCACGTACTACGGCGAGCCACGCAACATGATGGTCACGACCCGCTGGGACTTCTAGGGCTACTGCCTTGCGCTGCCCGTCCTGGCCTCATCGCCGGCAAGCCAGCTCCTACAAGAACCGCGCAGAACTTGAGACCTGCGCTGGACCTGTGGGTTGCCTGTGCTGGCCTCATCGCCGGCAAGCCAGCTCCTACAAGAACCGCGCAGAACTTGAGACCTGCGCTGGACCTGTGGGAGTTGCCTGCGCTGGCCTCATCGCCGGCAAGCCAGCTCCTACAAGAACCGCGCAGAACTTGAGACCTGCGCTGGACCTGTGGGAGTTGCCTGTGCTGGCCTCATCGCCGGCAAACCAGCTCCTACAAGAACCGCGCAGTGCTTGAGACCTGCGCTGGACCTGTGGGAGCTGGCTTGCCGGCGATGGGCCGCAAAGCGGCCCTGATTGTTCAACCGGCCGGTGTCAGAGCTACCCAGCCTGCACGATGATCTGGCTTTGCAGGTCGCGGATCATTGCCTCCAGCGCCGGTTTCATGGCCGTGAAGTCCTCCGGCGAGCAGACTACATCCGGGTGGCTGAACTTGAAACGCCGCTCCACCACCACTGCGTTGCCCTCTTGGGAATAGCGCGCACTGTAGTCGACATTGCCGTCATGCAGCTTCACAGGTTTCGGGATTGCCAGCACGTTGACCTGGGCGGGGAACTCGAAGCGCGAGGTCTCCACCGTGTCGTTGCCAATGCACACGAAGCTCTGGCTGCGTTCCTTCTCCAGGGTGAAGCTGTAGACGTTCTGCGAGATACCGCCCGCCAGGCTGGTAAGGGTCGCCACACCCACCGGCCCTGGCAGGTTGACCAGGTTTTCCGTGTGCCCATCCACATTGCTGACAAAGTCGCCGTTGGCGGTGGACGGCTCGATCTTGATCGAACCACTGCCACGCTGCCCATAGGCGGCCAGCACCCTTTCGACCAGCATTTCCCGGTCTTCCGGTTTCATCAACTTCAAGCCGAAGCGGCTCATCTCGCTGGCCCAGCCCTTCACCGTCGAAACATTGGTGAAGTCGGCACCACCATCGGCCTTGACCTTGAACAGCAAGTCACTGGAAACCTGGTTCAGTTGCATGGCCGGGGTTTTGCCAAACTCACCAGTGGCAGTCAGCAGCACTCGCTTGTTCAGCACGGTCAAGGGCAGGTAACCGGCAGCAACCGATGGGTCAGTCGAGTCCAGGTACAAGTCCAGGCCCGGCACATAGGTGATCACATGGTTCAGCACACCCAAGGTCGGCACTTTGGGGAACACATAGGCAGTGCCCTGGTTCACCAGCGCCGGGGTGCTCTTGATGCCTGCCGCGCCCAGCAGCGCTTCCAGCAGCGCAACATGGTCCTTGCAGTCCCCGTAGCGGTTGTCCAGTACGGTTTGCGCGGCATGCGGCACCACCCCGCCAGCGCCGACGTACACCGCCACATAGCGGATGTTCTCGCGTACCCAGTCACTGAGGGTCAGCGCCTTCTCCCGCGCGGTGGGCAAGCCGGCCGTCAGGCGCTTCGCCAGTTCACTGATCTGCGGAGTGACCTCGACCGTGGCCCTGGCCTGGTAGGCCTGGGCGAAATCCTTGAAGCCGGAGAACGTCGAAACCGCCAGGTAGTGGCCGTAGTCCAGGTACGACACTGCACCTGTCTCGATCCGCGCCCGCGCCGCCGGTACATAGTCCCAGCGATACACCGTGCGCCCTTCCCCGCTGGCGGGTGACGACGCCTTGAAACCACGGGCATCGGCCTGCAGCGGCATGCCCTGGGGCAGGTCGTAGGTCAGCGAAAACTGCCCGACCGGGTAGAACTGCGGCACGGTGATGTCTTCGAACTGCCCAGGGAAAAGCGGCGTAGCGCGGTTGCGTTGATAACGCAGCACCAGCCGGTCCCCCACCGCAACCTCGGGGAAGATGACCACCTTGTTGACCGAGTCCTGGAACATCGGCGCCTGCGCAGAAGCCTGCTCCTGCTGCTCCTTGATGTGCGCGGCATCCACCTGCACTTTGCGGCCGTCGGGCTTTTGCGTGTAGGCCTCGACCACCTCCAGCGTCTCCAGCGAACGGTTGTAGCTTACCGGGTGCTGGGCATTGGTCTTGATGGCGCGTTCTTCGTTGATCAGCATGACGCTGTCGACATCAAGACGGAAGCTGCCGTCCTTCTGCACGACGAACGTCTGCGCGACCTTTTCCAGGGTGACTGAACGGTCGATACCATCGGTAAAGGCGTGGGCAAGGCCCGCCCAGAGCATTGTGACAGGCAGCAGAACAGCTGCCAGGTAGGGCTTTTTAAGCATGGAGATCCTTCTCGATCAGCGGAATGCAATCGACAATGATACGCATTGGCACCGCATGATGGCAAAGTGACAATATTCTTTAGCGTTGTCCCGCCAGTTCGGCCAGCACTTCAGCCGAGGTCGTGACCTGGCGGAAGTGATGCTGCCACAGCTCGATCCCCAGCTTGGCCGACCGGTCCAGCGAAGACCCTACCGTCATGTCCGTCACCAGGGTGGGCGTCAGCCCCGCATCGAACAGGGCAAAGCCAGCGGCCAGCACACAGGTTTCGGTCTGCAGCCCACACACCAGCACCCGCTCCACACCCAGTTGCCTGATGTACTCGATGGCTTCGGCGCTCTGCCCGTAGCCATGCTTGATGAACACCTGGTCGGCCTCGACCAGGCTTTCGTCCTCGGCCGCCGGGTGCCAGCCGAGCTGCCGCTCGAACGGCGTGACCCTTTCGTCGTGCAACTCGACCGAGGCAATGGTAGGAATGTTCGCTGACAACCGCCGCAAGCCATCGACCAGCCACTCGGGCGGGCTGAAGGTGGACTGGACATCGACGATGAGCAAAACCTGGCGCATAGCGTTCTCCCGCCATTGGCAAAATGGCGCGGAGTATACCGCGTGGCGCGGGGGCTTGATCACCAGTCGTAGGTCATCTCTACCGACGCAACCCGCTCCTGTCCGTAATAGCAGCCAAACGCATAGTTGCAGTCGGATACGTACTCGCGATCGAAGATGTTTTGCACATTCACGCTGGCCTGCAGGCCGCGCAGGCTTGGGTCGAGCTTGGCAAGGTCGTAGCTGACGGTGGCGTCATACACGGCATAAGCCGGTACTTCGAAGGTATTGGCCGAGTTACCCTGCTTGCGGCCGGTGTAACGTGCGCCGGCGCCAAACGTCAGGCCATTGAGAGTGGCCTGGGTGAAGTGGTAATCCACCCACAATGTGGCAGACACCGGGGCCTGCGCCTCATTGCGGTTGCCCTGGTCGCCATAGGTGCTTTTGGTATAGAACGAGTCGATGTAGGTGGCAGCGGCCAGTACATCGACATTCTCGATGCTGGATTTGAGCTCCAGCTCCACACCACGCGAGCGCACCTCGCCATTTTGCGTCTGGTACTGCGGGTACTCGGTATCGCCGGTCAGCATGTTCTTCTGTTTCACCTGGAACACCGAAGCCGTGAACAAGGTCCCGTCGACAGGCTGGTACTTCAGCCCCACCTCGTATTGCTCGCCTTCGCTTGGCTCGAACGCCTTGCCACCGCGCTCGGGCGCTGCGGTGCCCACGGTTGGCAAGAACGACTGGGAATAGCTGACATACGGCGCCAGGCCAAACTCGGTGACATAGGTAAGGCCGATGCGCCCGGTGAACTTGGTGTCGCGTTGGGAGGCAATGCTGTGCGCCAGCAGATCCTTGTTGTCGACTTCCGCCCAGTCCTGGCGCCCGCCTACCGTCAGGATCCAGTTGTCCAGCTTGATCTGGTCCTGCACGTACACCCCGGTCTGGCGCAGGGTGTTGTCCCAACGGGTATCCAGCACCGGCGTCACGTTGCTGGTGGGGTAGTTGTTCTTGCCATACAGGTCGACCGGCAACACGTTGTAGGCGTTGTAGCCATCGTACTTGCGCGAGAAGTGACGGTAGTCCGCGCCGGCCAGCAAGGTGTGCCGCAGTGCGCCCGTGTCGAAGGTGTACTCCAGGTTGTTATCGATGGTGTAGGCGATGTTGTGCTGGCGCCAGTCAAGCTTGACCCGGTTGGCGCGGGTGTAGTCCACCACATCGCCTTGCGTCACGAAGCTGCGCAGGTAGAAGCCTTTGTAGCGGTCGCGCACGTCGGTGTAGCGTGCGGTAGAGCGAAATGCCAGTTCGTCACTGAAACGATGGCTGAAGTCATAGCCAAAGATGTACTGGTTGCGCTTGTAATCGTTGTACCGCGAGTCCCCCGAAAAGAAGTCCCGGTCGATATGCTGGCCTGTCGGGCCACGCTTGAGCGAGCCGATCATCGGCAACGTCTGATAATCGGGCTCGCCATCATCACGCTGGACTTGGGCGAGCAGCGTCAGGGACGTGTCTTCGCTTGGCGCCCAGGTCAGGCTAGGGGCCAGCAACAAGCGCTCGCTGTGCGTGTGAGCGACCATCTCGTTGCCCTTGTCGGCAACCCCGACCAGGCGATAGGTAAAGGCCTTCTGCTCGTCCAGCGGGCCGCTGGTATCGAAGGCACCGTTGACCCGGTTGTAGCTGCCAGCGCCAAGCTTCACCTGGTTACGCTGCTCGCGGGTGGGGCGTTTGGAGACCATATTGATCAGCCCGCCCGGCTGGTTTTGCCCGTACAGCACCGAAGAAGGGCCTTTGAGCACTTCGATACGCTCCAGCGTGTAGGGGTCGATCTGAGGTGCGCCCCCAAGGCTACCGGCATACGGCAGGTACGCGCCGTCCAGGTAGAGCGGCGTCGGGGCAAACCCGCGGCTGGTGATTTCGTCGGCAATGCTGTTGCGATCGGTAAAGCCACCGGTGGCCAGGCCCGGGGTGTAGCGCAGCGCCTGGGTCAGGTTGCGCGCGCCCTGGGCTTGCACCTGGTCGGCGGTGACCACGTTGATGGCCTGGGGGATCTCCAGGATGGGCGTGTCAGTCTTGGTGCCGGTGGCACTGCGGCTGGCAACGTAGCCATTCACCGGCCCATAGGCGGACTCCACGGCCGCGCCGGTCACGCTGGTGGTATCAAGCTGCAGGGTCGAATCGTCACCGACCATTGGCAGCAGCGAGTAGCTGCCATTGGCCTGCTTCAACACCTGCAACCGGTTACCCGCCAGCAACTGGCGCAGGCCGGCATCGGGGCTGTAGCGGCCACGCAGGCCGGGCGACTTCAGCGCCTGCACCGATGACGGCTCGAATGACACCGTCACCCCGGCTGCCGAAGCAAATTGCGTGAGCGCCGTGGCCAGCGGGCCTGCGGCAATATCAAACGAAGCTTCAGCCTGGGTTTGCGCAATGGCAGGGCTGGCGACCATTATCGTTGCCAGTGGGGTCGCCAGCGCCACGCTGAACAATGCGCGATTCACGGCACGCGCCAGTTTGGTCCTGGTGGAGTTGATCAATAGGATGCGGTTGCAATCGTTGACAGCGAGCATGCGGTTTCCTTTCGCCCTGCGGCAGTTTTTTCATTGCGCTTGGTGCGCGTCTACCTACAAGTCGAACGAGAACGACAATCGATAACCCCTCAGGCAAAAAAAATCGCCAGCCTTCAGGCCATGACACTCAATCAAGCATTTTGGGGCCGCGTTGCGGCCCATCGCCGGCATCAGGCAGCCTCGACGCGCGTCCAGTAGCGGCTGAAGCGACGAATGCGCACAGGCAGCGTGGTGGTCAGGTTTTCCAGGACGATATCGATGTCGCCCAAGTGAAACGCCCCGGACAGTCGCAACCCGCCCACGGCCTCATCACAGCCCAGGTACCCGGGCCGATACCGCTGCAGCTCGCTCACGACATCAGCGAGGCGCCAGTCATCCACGATCAACATCTCGCGGGACCAGGCGTCTGCCATCACCGCTAGCGGTGTCACGTTGCCCATCTTTTCGGTGCTGAATTGCAACTGTTGCCCGGCCTCTACCCGCACAGCCGCCATGGTCTGTGCACTGCGCACTAGCACCGCATGCTGCAGCACGCACACCCGCGTAACCTCGTCGTCGCAGCGCACGATAAAACGCGTACCCAGTGCGCGGACACTACCCTGGCCTGTATGCACGATGAACGGGCGGGATAATGCATCCGATGCGGTCTGCACCAGGATCTCGCCTTTCAGCAACTCAAGTGCGCGCCACTGGCCGTCGTAGCGGATATCAACCGCGGTGTCGGTGTTCAGTTGCAACTGGCTGCCATCGTCAAGCCGCAACGAACGCTGCTCGCCAACGCCTGTGCGCACGTCGGCCATCAACCGCGCAACGCCGCCATCACGCAGCACCACACCCCCTGTCGCGCCCGCGACCAGCAGCACCGACAGCACCTTGAGTACCTCACGCCGCTTGGCCCTGGCGCTGCTTAACGTTGGCCGTGCAATACCGGGGGTGACCTGCGCCAGCTTGCCCTGCAAACGTGCCAGGCGCTCCCAGGCCTGCAGGTGTCGCGGGTCACTCAACAACCAGCGCTGATGCGCCGCTCGCGTGCTGTCATCCGCCTCGCAGCGCAGTTCCACATACCAGCGTGCGGCAGCCTCTAGGGTGTTGCGGTCCAATGGTTCAGCACCCGCCATGGTTCAAGCCTCAGCCAGCATCAGGCAGTGGGTCAGTGCCCTCACGGCGTGTTTTTTGACGGTGGTGAGCGAAACATCCAGGCGCCGCGCGATTTCCACATAGCTCAGGCCATCGAGCTGGGCCATGAGGAAGATCTCGCGGGTACGCGGGCCAAGGCCATCGAGCAGCCGATCGATTTCCAGCAGGGTCTCGATGATCTGCAGGCGCGCTTCGGGTGAAACCTCTACCTGCTCGGGCCGTGCCGCGAGGGTTTCCAGGTAGGCCTGCTCCACGGCACGCCGGCGGAACATGTCGATCATCAGGCTACGGGCGACACTGCTCAGATACGCCCGTGGCTGTTGCAGCTCTGCCGCCTTGCGCAGGGTCAGCACCCGCATGAACGTGTCCTGGGCCAGGTCGGCCGCATGCTCCATACACCCGAGCTTGCGGCGCAGCCACCCGCACAACCAGGAGTGGTGGTCCTCGTAAAGCGTGTGCACGGCTTTTTGCAGGGAAGGGTCAGCACAGGACATGGTAGAACCGATCAGAGCGTCTTTAATAATGACTCTCATTTAACCCGAGTCTGACCGGATTTCGCAATTGCTTTGCATAGCTGACTCGAAACACAGCTTGCGAAACGTGAACCAGGGTTCGAAGGAGCCTAGGCCACAATGCTTCTGTTCAACCCCAAGGCCCATGCAGCGGCCATCCTCTCCCCTACAGCCTCGAAGGCCGGATGGCTGTTGCGATAATCCGAAAGCTCCGCCATCGCACGGTTCATGCCGACTTCCACTCGGTTGAGCAACTCCTCGCAGCGCGCTTGCGTGAGGTTGCAGGCGGTGCGTCCGAACTGCACCAGCATCTTGCGCTTGGGCCACGCTTTCGACCCGCCCAGCAACAGCCCCATGATGTCGTGGCTGTTGTACACCGTCGTGGTCACCAGGTCATACGCCGGCGCGAGCCAGATGTCGGCGTGCTCGGCACAGTTCTCGTAGAGCAGGCCGAAATTCTTCAAATGTGCATCACCATTCTGGATACCGGCGCACAACGCGACCATGATGAAAAAGTCTTCCAGCGCACGAGGTACCCGCCCAGGTGTGACATACAGCTTGATCAACTGCGCGCAGCCCTGGTAGCTGCCATCGTACTTCTTGCGAGTGCCCCACCCCGAAAGCACGCACATGTCCTCAAAGCCCAGGTAGGCGTTGTCGCCGACGTCAAAGCGTTGAACAACCAGAAACCTCCCCTGCTGACTAAGCTGGAGCTCAGGTACTTGCAGGCCGCAATGCAACGCCGCGCGCATGCAGAAATACTCGTTGGCCGCCAACTGAGGAAAATCTGATTCGTTGAATGCCTTGACCAGGTGTGTCGCACCGCGGTGGGTGACCCGGTCAACATTGGGGGGGGCGGCCTCGATATCGCGCACCAGCACCTTCGGCTGAACACCGGATACCCCTGAATAGGCCGCGTAGGTACTCAAAAGCTCGGCAAACAGGTCTTTTGCGCCATCGTGAACCAGCACGCTGGACAGCTTCATGGCCGGCATGGGGTCGTCACCGAGATGCTGGGCGATGCTGATCCGACCCAGTTGGTGAGGGCCGACAATGCCTAGCAAGGCGAAATCATCAAAACCGCGCACCGACTTGCTGAACCGCCGCATCAGCTCTTCCTTGAGGTGCCCTTCCGGAAGGTTCATCTCGAACACGGGATGAATTCCATACTCCCACTTGTAACTCTCCAGGCGCGTTGGCATGGTCAGAGAGACGGCTTGCGCCTCACCAGCCGATGGGTTGTAAGTGAAGACCGTGTCACGCGGATTTTCGTTACTGCGCCCCAGGGTGCCGACAGTGGCGTCGCCCGCGCCGACGTACAAGCGATCACTCGAACTGATCATGGATACCCCCGGCCTTCAGCTCATCGAGTGTTCTACGCCGGCGCTTGGGCGTGGCCGTCAGTTCGTATCCCAAACCCTCCAGGATCGCTGCAACCTTGCGAATGCCGACTTCTGGGATCGAGTTGTTCTCGATCCCAGAAATGGTCGCACGACTCATGCCGTGACGCTGCGCGAGCTGGGCTTGTGAAAGCCCGGCATCCTTACGCAGCTTCTTGATCAATTTGCCCAATTCATCCATACATTTATGCACCGCATACAATGCATATCATCCCAAAAACATATTAATGCATCGTATTTGATTCAATAAAGTCTGTACAGGCGTTTCTTTACGGCCCTGTAAAGTCAAGGTTATCGGGTGCAATACCGTACAAGCGCAAGGCCTGCCCCACCACGCTGCTGAAGACTGGCGCCGATACCAACCCGCCGTAATAGCCCTGCTTCGACGGGTTGTCGAGCATGACCACCACCACGAATCTGGGCCTGCTGGCGGGCGCAAAGCCGGCGAATATCGCCCTGTAGGCCTTGCCCTGATAGCCATGGCCCTCAACTGCAGTTTTTCTCGCCGTACCGCTTTTGCCACCCACATGGTAGCCGGCCACTTTGGCCCGGTAGATCCCTCTCGGCGCCTCGACTACCTGCACCAGCATGTGCTTGAGCGCATCCGCCACTGGCGGTGCAATGGCCTGAGCCGTCGCTGGTGGCTGCGTCACCTTGAGCAGCGACACCGGTACACGCCTGCCGCCATTGACAAGGGTGGCGTAGGCACTGGCCAGTTGCACGGCCGTGACCGACACTCCATAACCGTAGGACAGCGTCGCTGTCTCGGTGGCCCGCCATTGCCGCCTGAGCGGCAGCAGCCCCGAACGCTCCCCCGGAAAGCCCGAGCCACTCGCCTGCCCCAGCCCTACACCTTGCAAGGTGTCTTGAATGGTCTGGCCACCGATATCGAACGCCACCTGGCTGATCGCAACGTTGCTGGAGCGCACCAGGATGCCGGTCATGTCCAGCCGCTCGCCTGCCGTGCGCGACGCATCGTGAATGGTAAAGCGGCCAATCTTCAGGCTGCCGGTTTGCACCAGCACGCTATCGGAGGCCTGCCAGCGGCCGCTTTGCAGGGCTGCGGCAACGGAGAACGGCTTGAGTGTCGACGCGGGCTCGAACACGTCCACCAGCGCGCGGTTACGCATCGCCGCCGGGCTAACATGCGCCCGGTTGTTCGGGTTGTAGGTCGGGTAGTTGGCCACGGCCAGCAGCTCGCCCGACTGCACATCCAGCACCACCACGCTGCCCGCCTCGGCACCGTTGTCCACGATGCCCTTTTTCAGTTCGCGACTGGCCAGGTATTGCAACCGCAGGTCCAGGGACAACGCCAGGGCTTGGCCCGGTTTTGCCGGCAGGCTCACACCCAGGTCCTCGATCACATGACCACGCCGGTCCTTCAGCACCTGCTGCTTGCCGCGCTCACCGCGCAACACGGCATCGTAAGCCAGCTCAATGCCTTCGCTGCCGTTGCCGTCGATATCGGTAAAGCCGACCAGTTGCGCGGCAACTGAGCCGGCCGGGTAAAACCGTCGCGGCTCCTCCAGGCTGTACACACCCTTGACGTGCAAGCGTTGCACCGCCTGCAACAAATGCTGCGCCTGTTCGGGGGCAAGGCGCCTGCGCAGGTAGATGAAAGCTTTGCCGGTGCTGCGCTGCAACAACGCTTTCAGTCGGTCGCGTGGCATGCCCAATGCATCGGCGAGCGCCGGCCAGCTTGGCTTTTCCATGGCCAGTTCCCGGCCATTGGCCCACAGCGTCACCACCGGCGTGCTGACCGCCAGCGGCTGGCCGTTGCGGTCGGTTATCAGCCCGCGCGGGGCAGCAATGTCCAGATAACGCAGGCTGCGCGCATCTCCCTGCTGGCGCAGGAAGCGGTTATCCAGCACCTGCAGGCTGACAATGCGCCAGCACAGGACCGAGGACAACAGCAGGACCAGGAAAATGACCAACCTGAAGCGCCACGGGTAACCCGGCGAAGTTGTTGTAGCGAATGCCATGGCTTGGGTTCACAACCGTTCAGGGCTGCATCCAGTGCGGCGGCGCAATGCCAAGCACGTTCAGCGTGGGCAGGTTGACGCTGCCAGTGAGGGGCAGCTCATGCGCCATTTGCAGCAGGTAAAGTGCTTCCTGTGTACCCGCTCCGATCAGCCCATCGATTTCACCCTGATACAAGCGCAGCTCCGACAATGCCAGCTGTAGCTGCTTCACCAGTTGCGTGCCCGGTGCTGCTGCCTGGCTTTCTTCAGGCAACACGTCCGGCACGTGCGGGGCAGCACTCGAAAGGTTGGCGCAGAGTGCCAGCACCACAAGGCAAACGCCTTGCATCAGCACCACACCATTACTGAAGCGGGTCATAGCCAAACGCATCGCTGTGGCTGTTCCATTCCACCACCACCCGCCGGTTGTATTGCATGGTCTCTGCACCACTGCCCTCGTGCGCCGGGTAGCGCTCGCCGTAGGCACGCGTGTTCAGCTGATCGTACAAAGCCCCGTATTTCACCAGGTAATAGGCGATCATATCGGCGCGAGCCTGGGCCAGTACCACGTTCTGCTCAGGCGAGCCCTCGTCATCCGTATGGCCTTCGATGAACACCTCGGCCTGTGGGTGGGCAAGCAGAAAGACCGCTACCTGCCCCAACCTGGCGATGTCCTGGTCGGTAACGGCCGCGCTGTCCGTGGCGAAGTACACGACCAGGCCCCCGGCCGTTTCGCGCTCATCCGACTGCAGGCGCAGCGCGCGTTCATTGAAGGCATCGGCCTCGTCCGCGGTCACCCGCAAACGGTGCTCGCTGGCAGCGTGGTCGGTACTGCAGGCTGCCGTGGCGAGCATGCACATGGCAGGCAGCAGGTAACGCAGGCAACTGTTCATAAGCCCCCCTCGCCGTTGCACAACAGGCACACACCCAGCCACTGATAGAGCTTCAGCAGCAGAAAGTCCCAGGCACGGCTGAACCAGCCGCCCTCGTCGACCGTCTCCATCACGACCAGGGGCTTTTCCGCGATGTGCCGGGAACCGATCTGGAAATTGATCACACCCACCACCTGCCCCGCCTGCAACGGCGCATGGAGTTCGGGGCTGTCGAGGATGGCACTGACGCTCACTTCAGCGGCCTGCCCATAGGGCACGCTGATGGCCGGGTGTGCGCCTGCATTGAGCTTTACGTTGTGCGTATCACCAAACCAGACACGCTTGCTTACAAACACTTCGTCAGCCTTGATCGGGGTAACCGTCTCAAATGCTCGAAACCCCCACTTGAGCAGCTTTTCACTCTCCTGAAACCTCAGCCGGTCCGACTCGGCGCCCAGCACCACGGCAATCAGCCGGCGCCCGTCGAGCACCGCCGAAGTCACCAGGCTGTAGCCACCCGCAGCGGAATTGCCGGTCTTAAGACCGTCGACAGCCAGGCTGGTACTCCACAACAGCCGGTTGCGGTTGCGCTGAACCACCTGGTTGAAAGAAAACGCCTTTTTCTTGTACAGGGCATATTCAGCCGGCAATTGTTCAATCAGTGCCCGGCTCAATAACGCCATGTCCCGCGCGCTGCTGTATTGCCCTTCGGCGGCCAGACCATGCACGGTCTTGAATTGGGTATTGAGCATGCCCAGTTGGCGGGCCTGTTCATTCATGGCATCAACAAAGGCCTGTTCACTGCCGGCCAGGTAATCTGCCACCGCGATACAGGCATCATTGCCAGATTGAATGACAATGCCCCTGTTCAAATCATCAATGGTCACCCGGTCACCGGGTTTCAGAAACATCAACGACGACCCCTGCAACTGCGCGTTGCCAGCCGCCGAAGCGTCGGTGTCGATCGTTACTCGGTCATTCCCGTCGACAGTGCCACCCTGCAGAGCCTGGCCCAGCACGTAACTGGTCATGATCTTCACCAGGCTGGCCGGGTCTACCCGGGCGTCGGCATTTCCCTGCGCCAGCACTTCGCCGCTTTCAGGGTCCATCAACAACCACGATTGCGCAGCAACACCCGGTGCTGGCAGATAATCTTCGGCCTGCGCCAACCCTATATTCAGCACTAGCAACTGTGCAACTAACGCCCCCAACAACCCGCCGACAACTCGAATACCTTTCATACACTCCACAACCTGAAACACATCACAACTCATACATTCAGAACACACCTGAAGTACGCCCCTGAATTATTTGTCGGTGCATTCTGCGAGTGCGTATACTATAAATCAATCAACTATCAGGATATCTGATATGCATAATATTGATATCGATAGCGTCGACCTGAACCTGCTTCGGGTATTTGTCGCGTTGATCGAAGAAGGTGGCGCCAGCCGCGCTGCACTACGCCTAGGCGTCACCCAACCCGCCGTCAGCGCCGCCCTCGCCCGCCTGCGGGAGGTCTACGCCGACCCGCTGTTCGAACGTACCGGCCGAGGCCTGCGGCCTACCGTGCGGGCCAACGAGCTGGCGCCACTGATTGGCGAGGCACTCAACCGCTGCCGGCAAGCCTTGGCACTGTCGGTGGCAGGCAAGGACATCAAAGGCCGCACCATCACTGTCGGGCTTTCGGACGATGCCGAAATCGCCCTGGGGCAAGGCCTGCTGGCATTGGTCGACAAACACCTGGGCGGGTTGCGTATCCTGTTCAGGCAAACCCATAGCGGCCTGGTGCAGGACATGCTGATGCGCCACCAGGTGGATATCGCCGTGTCTGCAGGTGGGTTGTCCTCACCCCTGATTGCCCGGCAGCGCCTGGGCCGGGGCAATTACCTGGGCATTGCCGATGCGCACAACACCCCACCGGTCAGTGCAGAGGACTATGCCCAGCGGCCGCACCTGCTGGTGTCATCGGGTGGTTTTGTCGGCATCGTCGACGAAGGCCTGAATGCTGCCGGGTACAAGCGCAGCATTCGTGCCTCTACCTCACACTTTGCCGCCGTGCCGTTCCTGCTGGTGGGCTCGGAGCTGATCACCACGGTGCCTACCCACGCCGCACGCGCCATGGAGCGGGTGTCGACGCTCAAGACCTTTCCTTGCCCGGTAGCGCTCCCCTCCTACGACCTGGAGATCGGCACGCGGGTCGGCAGCAAGCATGACAGCACACTGCAAACGGTCAAGGCTTTGATCATCGAGCTGGTTGAGCAGTCGTTCTGCCTGTCGTGACGGCCGTGCCCTCGATCAGCCGCGCCGGTATGGCAAGGATCAGCACCGTTGCCCCCAGGGTGAGCGCACCGGCAAACACATACAGGCCAAGGTCGAGGCTGCCGGTGCTGGCCTTCACCGCCCCCAACACCGTCGGGCTGGTGAAGCCGCCGAACAGGGCCAGCGAATTGATCAAGGCAATGCCCCCGGCGGCCGCCTGGCCACCCAGGTAGCGCGTGGGGATGGTCCAGAACAATGGCATCGAGGCATACAACCCCACCGCTGCCACGCTCAAGGTCACCAGCCCAGGAACCAACTGCCCCGGCACCCAGGTACAGGCAACCAAGGCACAGGCCGCCAGTACCATGCAGCTTGCCAGGTGCCAGCGGCGCTCACCCACCGCATCGGAGTGCCTGCCGATCACAATCATCCCCACACCACCGGCAAGGTACGGCACGGCCGTAAGCAGGCCGGTGTGCAAAGGGTCTGTCACGCCATAGCCCTTGATCATGCCCGGCAGCCAGAAGCCCAGGATGTACAGCCCGGCCATCACCGAAAAGTACACCAGTGCCAGGGCATAGACCCGCGGGTCGCGCAGCACCGCACCCAGCCTGTGGCTGCTGCCGGCAACGGGCGCTTCGACCTCCTGGGCAATGCGCGCGCGTTCCTCGGCACTTAGCCATTTGGCGTCTTCGGGCCTGTCGATCAGCAGCAAGGCCGCCAGGATACCCAGGACAATCGCCGGCGACCCTTCAAGCAGGAACATCCACTGCCAGCCATGCAGGCCATGCACGCCATCCATGGCCCCGATGATCCAGCCGGATAACGGCCCGCCCAGCACCCCGGCGATGGCGATGGCAGACATGAACACAGCGATCACACTGCCGCGCAGGCGTGCCGGGAACCAGAAGGTCAGGTAAAGGATGATGCCAGGGAAGAACCCGGCCTCGAACACACCCAACAGGAAGCGGGCGATATAGAACTGCTGTGGGGTCTGGACGAACATCATGCTGGACGACACCAGGCCCCAGGCAATCATGATGCGCATGATCGTCCTGCGTGCACCGATACGCGTCAGCAACAAGTTGCTGGGCACTTCAAACAATACATAACCAATAAAGAAGATACCTGCGCCCAGCCCATATACAGCATCACTGAAACCCAGGTCCTGTTGCATGCGCAACGCCGCAAAGCCGATGTTCACACGGTCCAGGTAAGAAACGATGTAACTGACAAACAGCAAGGGCAAGATCTTCCAGGCGATCTTGCGGTACAACAGGCGCGAATCGTTGTTCATTTCTGAAAAGCCTCGGATGTTTTTTTTATTGGTGCAGGGCTGCGTAATGCACAGAAACGTGAATCGGCCCCTGCCGGGCGGCAGCGCGACGCCAGGCAGGGGCCGATTCAACGGTGTCGCGTGTTCAGGTCACTGCTGGAACTTGACGGAGGCCTTGGCCCGTTCATCGACGATCAGGGTGAATACGTCGGGCCGCGAGTAGTGGCCAACCACATCGAAGTCGTAACGCGCCTTGACCAGCTCGGCCGAATCGATCTGCGCCACCAGCAAGCCCGGGCCGTTTTTCAGCGGGCCGGCAATCACCTCGCCCATGGGGCCGATGATCACGCTGTTGCCCTGCATCAGCAGGCGGTCATCGTCCCAATGCGGCAGGCTCACCCCAAGGTCGCGCGGTGAGGGCTGGAACTGGCAGGCACTGACCAGGAAGCAGCGCCCCTCGTGAGCGATATGGCGCATGGAAACCTGCCAGTTGTCGCGCTCGTCCACAGTCGGTGCACACCACACCTCGATGCCTTTGGCATACATGGCCGTGCGTAGCAGCGGCATGTGGTTTTCCCAGCAGATGGCAGCACCGATCTTGCCGACCGGGGTGTCGATCACCGGCAGTGTAGAGCCGTCGCCCTGCCCCCAGATCAGCCGCTCACTGCCGGTTGGCATCAGTTTGCGGTGGTTGCCGACCAGCCCCTGTTCCGGCGAGAAGAACAAGGCCGAGCAGAACAGCGAACTGCCCGCACGCTCGATCACGCCGACCACCAGAAGTGCACCGGTGCGTTGTGCCAAGGCTGCCAGCTCGGCAGTTTCAGCGCCCGGTACATCAATGGCATTGTCGAAATAGCGCTGGAAAGCTTCGCGGCCTTGAGGCAGGCGATAGCCCATGTAAGTGCCGAATATTTCACCTTTCGGATAACCGCCGAGCAAGGCTTCCGGCATGACGACCAATTGCGCGCCAGCGCGCTTTATTTCGTCTTCATAAGTCAGGATTGTTTCCAGCGTTTGTTGTTTGCCGTCAGGGTGAGAGCCAATTTGCAGTGCGGCTACAGTCGAGATAGTCATGGTTTTTTATTTTTCAGGTGGTGGATGTTCTGCATAGGTTCCACTTACCCGCGATATCGAGCAATTCGCATTGCTTTAGATCTGCTATCAGCTCTATTTATATCCTGAACAATGGCACGCTGTTACTGTGCCCCTCCCATGGACATCATCCCTGGCCTATGCAGCTCGCGGTAGGAGCAGCCTTGTGCGGCGAAGAGGCCATTGCAGCCGAAGATGATCTTCAGCCCTGGCGGCCTCTTCGCAGCACAACGCTGCTCCTACAGGTCCTGTGCTTGCCTTGGGAAATGGCGCAGCTGCCACGCCGCCTGGCTGTCGTCCTGGCGGAAGAACGTCCTCAAGTGCTCGACAAAACACGACACCTTGGCCGACAGGTTCAGACGCTCCAGGTACACGGCATAGATATCCGCAGGCGGCGTCTGGTAATCGCCCAGCACTTCCACCAAACGCCCGCTGCGCAGGTGGTCGGCCAAGTTCCACTCGGCCCGCATCAGGATGCCTTGCCCATCGAGAGCCCAGTTCAGGGCAACTTCGCCATCATTGGTGCTCAGGCTGCCACGTACCTTCACCGACTCGCTCTGCTTGCCGCGGCTGAGCCGCCAGATGCCGAACGCGGCATCGTTCTGGCGCAACACGATGCAGTTGTGGCTGGCCAGGTCTTTTGGCGCTTCAGGGGTGCCGTGGGCCGCCAGGTAAGCGGGCGCCGCGCACAACCGGCGGCGGTTGGCCGCGATCTTGCGGGCAATCAGGCGCGAGTCAGGCAGCTCACCAAAGCGGATAGCCACATCGATGGCATCGTTCGGCAGGGCGATGGGGCGGTCGGTGAGGTGCAACTGAACCTCCACCTCGGGGTAGCGTTTGGCAAACGACGACACTGCCGGCCCCACATGCGTACGACCAAAACCCAGCGGTGCATTGACCCGTAGCAGGCCCTTGGGCTCGGCACGGCTGCTGGAAACCTGGCGCTCCATTTCCTCGATCTCACCCAGTATCCGCCGGGCATTCACCAGGTAGGTCTCGCCCTCGGCGGTAAGGCTGATGCTGCGTGTTGTGCGGTTAAGCAGGCGCACACCCAGGCGCTGTTCCAGCTGCGCCAGGCGCTTGGAGACTGCGGGCGGCGTCAGGTTCAGTTCGCGCGCAGTGCCCGCCAGGCTGCCCACCCTGATCAGCTGGGTGAAGAACGCCAGCTCCGATACCGGATTCATAATTAACCTGAGGGAAATAATGAGTTGAATTTCATTGTATTACAGCATTTTTGAAAAACCATTACCTTTTGCCCTGCGTGATTAACCACAAAGAAGCTGGGCTTTTCGGCCGCCAAGGCCAGGTGTGACCTGCACCCCACGATCAGCCCGGCCGCCAGATAAATCCGACTCACAACAATAATTCGGAGACGGCAATGGCCAAGCGATTGTTCGGCAAGCTTTACGTACAGGTATTGATCGGCGTAACCCTCGGGGTGCTGATCGGGGTGTTCTGGCCACAGGTGGGCGCAGACTTGAAGCCCATCGGCGACGCCTTCATCAAACTGATCAAGATGGTCTTCGCCCCCATCATCTTCGCCACGGTGGTGCTGGGCATCGCCAAGATGGAAAACATGAAGGAACTCGGCCGCGTGGGTGTGCGTGCGCTGATCTACTTCGAAGTGCTGTCCACCTTTGCCCTGGTACTGGGGTTGGTGGTGGTCAACATCGTACAGCCCGGCCAAGGCATGAACGTCGACCCTGCCACCCTCGACGCCAAGAGCATCTCGACCTACACCGCTGCCGCTGCCGGCAACAGCGGCGGCTTCATCGACTTCATGCTGCATGTGATACCCGGCAGCGTGACCGACGCCTTCGCCAAGAACGAGATCCTGCCGATCCTGCTGTTCAGCACCCTGTTTGGCATCGCCCTCTCGCACCTCGGCCCTCGTGGCAAGCCCATGGTGGATGTGCTGGAGGCGTTCTCCCACGGCATGTTCTTCATCGTCGGCATGATCATGCGTGTAGCCCCGCTGGCCGCTTGCGGCGCCATGGCCTTCACCGTCGGCAAATACGGCCTGGGCTCCATCGTGTCGTTGGGCAAGCTGATGGCAACCATGTACCTGACCTGCTTCCTGTTCGTGGTGATCGTGCTGGGCACCATTGCCCGGTTGTCCGGCTTCAACCTGTGGAAGTTCCTCAAGTACCTGAAGGAAGAGCTGTTCACGGTACTGGGCACCAGCTCGTCCGAGTCGGTGGTGCCGCAGTTGATGAACAAGCTGGAAAAGGTCGGCGTGTCCAAACCGGTGGTGGGCCTGGTGATCCCCTCGGGCCTTACCTTCAACCCGGATGGCCAGTGCATCTACTACACCATGGCCGCCATCTTCATCGCCCAGGCCACCAACACGCCGTTGACCCTGATGGACCAACTGCTGGTGCTCGGCGTGCTGCTGCTCACCTCCAAGGGCTCCGCAGGGGTGACAGGTTCGGGCTTCATCACCCTGGCCGCAACCCTGGCGACCATGGACAACATTCCTGTGGCCGGCATGGTGCTGCTGCTGGGCGTGGACCGCTTCATGTCCGAAGCCCGCGCCATCACCAACACCATTGGCAATGCCGTCGGCACCGTGGCTATCGCCAACTGGGTCGGTGCACTGGACAAGCAACGCATGGCCCAGGCCCTGGACGGCCAGCTACCGGCAGAACCACAACCCACCGATACCCGCCCTGCCCTTGCACAACTGGAGGCCGGCACACCCACATCCTGACCTATCGATAACAGCAAAAAGAACCCGCCTTGTGATGCAGTGAGGAAATAATCATGGACAAAGAAACCGCCGTGTCATCGCTTACCGACGTGATGGCCAAGTTCACCGCCTACATCGGCAAACGCCTGCCCAAAGACGTGAAGGAAAAGACCGCCAAGTTGCGCGCCGCCGAAACCAACCCGCTGGCCATCGCCGTGTACGACTCGATGGCCGACAACCAGGAGTACGCCGACAAGCTCAACCGCCCTAGCTGCCAGGATACCGGGGTGATCCAGTACTTCGTCTCGGCCGGCGCGCGCTTCCCGCTGCTCGGTGAGATGGAAGGCATCCTCGAGAACGCCACCAAAGAAGCCACCATCCAGGGGCCGTTGCGCCACAACGCGGTGGAAACCTTCATCGAGAAGAACACCGGCACCAACACCGGCTCGAAAATCCCGTGGCTGGACTGGGAAATCATCCCCGATGCCGACTACGCCATCGTCGATGTGTACATGGCCGGTGGCGGCTGCACCTTGCCAGGCTCGGCTAAGGTGCTGATGCCGGGGCAAGGCTATGAAGGGGTGACCGAGTTCGTCTTCGATGTCATCACCTCTCGCGGCGTCAACGCCTGCCCGCCGCTGCTGGTGGGGGTTGGGGTTTCGACTTCGGTGGAAACTGCGGCACGCCTGTCGAAGAAGGCCATCCTGCGCGAGGTGGACTCCAGCCACCCCAACGAAAGTGCGGCAATGATGGAAAAGCTGCTGGAAGACGGCCTGAACGAAATTGGCATCGGCCCCCAGGGGCTCACCGGCAACAGCAGCGTAATGGGCGTGAACATCGAGTCCTCGGCCCGCCACCCCTCCACCATCGGCGTGGCAGTGTCCACCGGCTGCTGGGCGCACCGCCGCGGCAAGATCCGCATCAACGCCGACCTGACCTACGACATCCTCTCGCACGAAGGGGTAGTACTGTGAAAAAGATCCTGAGCACACCGATCAGCGACGAAGACCTGGCCAACCTCAACGTCGGTGATGTCGTCTACCTCACAGGCCAACTGGTGACCTGCCGTGACGTGGCACACCGACGGCTCATCGAGCTGGGCCGCGAACTACCGGTTGACCTGCGTGGCGGCGCGATTTTCCACGCAGGCCCCATCGTCAGGAAGAAGGACGATGGCAGCTTCGAGATGGTTTCCATTGGCCCGACCACCAGCATGCGCATGGAAAAGTTCGAAAAGCAGTTCATCGAGCAAACCGGCGTGAAGCTGATTGTCGGCAAAGGTGGCATGGGGCCTGAAACCACCACCGGCTGCCTGGAAAACAAGGCGGTGCATGCTGTGTTCCCGGGCGGTTGTGCAGTGCTGGCAGCAACCCAGGTGGAAGAGATCGAGCGCGCCGAGTGGCAGGACCTGGGCATGCCGGAGACACTGTGGGTCAACCGCGTGCGCGAGTTCGGGCCGCTGATCATCTCCATCGATACCAAGGGCAACAACCTGTTCGAGCAGAACAAGGCCCGCTTCAACGAGCGTAAAGGGGCAGTGATCGAAAAGATCAACAGCCAGGTGCGCTTCATCAAATAACCAAGCCGCTTTGGGGCCGCTGTGCGGCCCATCGCCGGCAAGCCAGCTCCCACCCCGATCGCATGAGCCTCAGGGCATATGCAGTCCCTGTGGGAGCCTGGCTTGCCGGCGATGGGCTGCGAAGCAGCCCCAAGACAACCAAATCAAGCCTTCGACAGTTCGCCAATTTTCTCCAGCCGCGCCCGCACGATGTTGCGGCTGATGTTCAGCAACCGCCCTGTCTGCAACTGGTTGCCGTGGCAATACCGATATGCCGCCCTGAACACCGTCTCCTCGATGTGCTCATACAAATTCGGCACGTTCTGCTCGAACAACGCCAGCAACGCGCTTTCCAGGTCAGGCGGTGCTGCGCTCGCTGCCGGCAAATACGCATGGGCCGCAGGCGCGGCCACCTGTGGCCGCATATCGACCAAGTGCAGATCCGCCGGTGCCACCACCTGATACCGGCAGACCAGCAACGCATGGTGAATGGCGTTTTCCAGCTCGCGGATGTTGCCCGGCCAGCTATGCGCCAGCAATTTGCGCTCGGCATCCGGGCTCAACGAAGCACGCTCGTAACCCAGGCGTCTGCAATGCTCTTCGATGAAAAATTCCGCCAGCGGCAGGATGTCCCCCGGCCGCTCGCGCAGCGGCGGCAAGCGAATCGTCGCCACATGCAGGCGGTAGAACAGGTCTTCACGAAAATGCCCCGCCACCACCGCATCGGCCAGGTTGACGTTGGTCGCCGCCACCAGCCGCACATTGATCGGGATCGGCGTACGTGAGCCCAGGCGCACCACTTCACGCTCCTGCAGCACCCGCAGCAACTTCACCTGCATGTTCAGCGGCAGGTCGCCGATTTCATCCAGGAACAATGTGCCGCCATTGGCCGCTTCGAACCAGCCGGCCTTGTTGCTGGTGGCGCCTGTAAACGCGCCTTTCTCGTGGCCGAACAGCTCGCTCTCCACCAGGGTTTCGGCAAAAGCACCGCAGTTCACCGCCACGAATGGTTCGCGCCCACGGCGGCTGAGGTGGTGGATATGACGGGCGACCAGCTCCTTGCCGGTGCCGGTTTCGCCGATGATCAGGGTATTGGCCTCGCTGGGCGCCAGGCGCTCGATGCGGCTGAGCAGCTCCTGGGAGCGCGGGTCCTTGAACACGAGCACGGTGGCACGTACCGACTTGGTCAGCTCGCGGGCATTGGGGTGGGTGATCAGCGACATAGGGGCATTCCTGGCAGTTGACGCGCAGGCCCATAGTGCATGAAACAAATTAGATCAAAAAATTATTAATTAGTATTTAGATATTCGAATTGGAAATATTCAAATTTCCAGCAACCGATTGCTGCTACAGCAGCAACCCGGCAGCACTTGCCTGTCCGCCGACCAGCAGACCTTTAATCCCACACCCACTTGCTGCTGGCTGGAGCCCCTGTAAATAAAGGGCTGTAGCCCCTTCATGGCATGCTGGCATGCATTTCGCTCTTGGCCTGTAGAACCTTTGCCTGGAGCTGCACATGAACAATCCCTGGCGTAATGCCCTCGCCCTGCTGGGCGGCCTGTTCCTCAGCCTGGCTGCGCTGGCAGCCGAGCCACCGGCGGCGGTGCGCATCGCCATTGTCGCGTTCACCCAGGGTGGAGCGCCGGTGTTCGGCGGCATCCCCGGGCGGGTGATCGAAGAAGGCTGGCTGGAACAGCAACTGGCAGCCCGCGGCGTGAAACTGCAATGGACCGCCCTGCCCCACGCCGGCGCCGGGCCGCAAATCAACGAAGGCTTCAGCAACAACAGCCTGGACTTTGCCGTACGCGGCGACCTGCCTTCGGTCATCGCCGGTGCCGGCCAGGTGCCGGGCAAGCTGGTGGTACCGGGTGGCAGCGGCAACAACATCTACCTGGTAGTACCGAGCGACTCGACGGTGCGCAGCATCCAGGACCTCAAAGGCAAGCGCCTGGCCTTGCACCGCGGCCGCCCGTGGGAGTTCGCCTTCAGCAACTTCCTGCAAAGCCAGGGCCTGGCACTCAGCGACTTCAAGATCGCCAACCTCAACCCGCAAGTGGGCGCCGCTGCGGTGTCCGCCGGCAAGGTCGACGCCGCCGTGCTGCTCAACGAAGCCTATGCCCTGGAAGACAAAGGCGTGGCGCGCATTCTCTGGTCGACCAAGCAAGGCGCCAACGACTGGCGGCTGGTCTCGGACCTGTGGGGCACTGACCGCTTCGTGCAGCAGCACGCCGACCTGACGCAACTGGTGGCCACCGCCTGGGTGCGCGCGGCCTGGTGGATCTCCCAGGAGCAGAACCGCGACGCCTACTACGGGTTGTCTTCGCGCGCCGGCGTGAGCGAAAGCGTGCTGCGCCGGGACGACCAGGACGACCCCGTCGCGTGGAAGGCGCGCTGGGCGCCGAAAACCGATGCCCAGCTCAAGGCCCACTACGACGCCCTGGGCCAGTACGCCCTGGCCAACCGGCTGATCCGCACGCCCTACGACATCACCAGCGACCTGGCCACGGGCTTTACCCGCCAGGCGCTGATCGACCTGCAACTGACCCACTACTGGCCGTCCCTCGACGCCCAGCTCAGCCAACAACCTTGAGAGCCTTACCCATGAAACTGCCTGCTTCGCTCGTCTTCGGCCTCAGCGCCCTGGCCCTGTCCGTCGGTGCCCTGGCCGCCGAAACCTACGCGCCCAAACCTGACCCGCAACAGGGCGATGGCCGTGTCTCGGCCTTTTACACCTGGAGCAAGGCCATCCCCGCCACGCCTGGCAAACTGCTGCGCAGCGAGCCACTGGACCAGGCGCTCAGCCTGCCCAATGCAGCCAGCGCGCAACGCATTCTGTACACCTCGCTGGATGGCATCGACGGCAAGACCCCCGTCGTGGTTTCCGGCGCACTGTTCATCCCCAAAGGCAAGGCCCCGGCAGGCGGCTGGCCGGTCGCCAGCTGGGGCCATGGCACAGTCGGCGTGGCGGATATCTGCGCGCCGTCCTGGGCTGGGCGTAGCTACCGCGACGTGCAATACCTCAACCGCTGGCTCGAGGAGGGCTACGCCATCGTCGCCACCGACTACCAGGGCCTCGGTGTACCGGGCGGCCACCCGCTGCTGAACAACCGCATGGCGGCCTACGGCATTCTCGATGCTGCCAAGGCTGTGGTTGCCGGCGTGCCAGGGCTGGCAGACAAAGTGCTGATCATTGGCCAGTCGCAAGGTGGCGCGGGGGCCTTTGCCGCGGGTGCCTATGCGGCGACCTATGCGCCCAAGCTGGGCGTCAAGGGCAGTATCGGCACGGGGGTGATCTACACCGTGGGCTCGAAGAATGTCGGTGAACAGGACCAGGACAAGGTCGACCCGGCCCTGGCCTATGGCTTCTACACCCTGCTGGCGGCGCAGCAGTACGACCCGAGCATCGACCCGCGCGACTTCTACACAGACAAGGCCTTGCCGCTGTTCGAGCAGGCGCGCACCAGCTGCCTGTCAGCCTTGGTCAGCGACGTGGTCGGCACAGGCCTGACCCCGGCCAACGCCAAGAAAGACTACAAGGGCGACCAGCTCAAGCCATGGCTGGCGCAGGTATCGTACCCGACCCTGAAACTGGCCCAGCCGATCTTCATCGGCACCGGCGCCGAGGACAAGACCCCCGCCGCCGCTACCCAGGTGGCGCTGATGCAGGACGCCTGCAAGGCCGGCTCGGTGGTGCAGGGCCACCTGTACAAGGGCCTGGGCCACAGCGAAACGGTGAATGCCTCGCTGAAGGACTCGATCCCCTTCGCCCGCCAGGTCATCAGCGGCCAGCCGGTTACCCCCAATTGCAGCCCAAGCGTCCAGTAAAGAGGCCCGCCAATGAGTATCGAATTCTTCACCCGCCTGCCCTTGCATGGCGAAACCCAGTTCCTCCCCGGCGACCCACGCAACCGTGGCGACTGGCATGCGGGCGGGGCCAGCACCGGTGCGGTGTCAGGGTTCGCCGTAGGGGACCACTTCACCTATATCGACTACCTCGGCCAAATCGCCCGCGCCGCTGAAATAAACGGCTTTGGCGGCGCGCTGATGGTCAACGCCCCCACCGGCGAGGAGCCGTGGACGGTGTGCTCGCTGCTGGCCCGGGAAACCCGCACGCTGAAATTCGTCACCGCGTTCCAGCCCTATCACTACACCCCGTGGGTGGCCGTGCAGCAGGCCGCGACCTACCAGCGCGCCACCGGCAACCGCCTGGTGTGGAACATCATCAACGGCGGCTCCGATGCCATCCAGCGCCAGGTCGGCGACTTTGAAGACCATGACCAACGCTACGCCCGCGCCACCGAATTCATGGACGTGGTGCGCGGCTATTGGCACAACGAGCAGTTCCACTACGAAGGCACCTACTACCGCGCTGAAGGCGGTGGCCTGCGCGGCCCGCTGAAAAAAGCCGAGTTGCCGCTGATCTGCACCGCTGGCTCGTCGGAGGCAGCGCGGGAGTTCGCCGCCAAGCACGCCGACTTCTACCTGATGCGTGCCGAGCACCCGAACGAGATCGCCGCGCTGATCGCCGACATCCGCGCCCGGGCGCTGAAGTGGGGCCGTACCGACATCCGCTTTGGCCTGTCCATCGACGTGATCGCCCGCGAGACCGAAGAAGCCGCGCTGGCCGAGGCCAAGCGTTTCTTCGACGAAGGCGTGGCCAAGGGCACGGTCAAGGCCCGCGCCGCCCACGCCGGCCTGCGCACGGCGCGCAAGCTGAGCTACGAGCACGGCTACAGCGACCAGGACGAGCAGCAGGCCTTCGACGACTTCTTCATCCACCCCAATGTGTGGACCGGTTTTGGCTACATCGGCATCCCGCCGGGCTGCGCACTGGTGGGCAGCTACACCAACGTGGTGGCGCGTATCCGCGAGTATCACGGCATCGGTGTCGATCTGTTTTTCCT
Organism: Pseudomonas sp. TSO6; assembly: GCF_056098905.1. NCBI lineage: Bacteria > Pseudomonadati > Pseudomonadota > Gammaproteobacteria > Pseudomonadales > Pseudomonadaceae > Pseudomonas > Pseudomonas sp. TSO6. The sequence goes on from NZ_JBLZWV010000040.1 coordinate 106,936, forward strand.
CGCCGGCTACCCGCACCTGGAAGAGGCCTATCGCATTGGCGAGCACATCCTGCCGCACTTCCGTGCACAGCGCGCAGCCCTTGCCCGCCCGCTAGCCGAACCCGTGCAACTGCACGCCAGCAACGGGGCCTGACGCAATGGCCAGGGACGGTTACCCACTGAGCCGGCGCGGCTTCCTCGGCCACGCCGGCGTGCTGGCGGGCGGGCTGCTGGCCGGCTGCGGCCAGGCCGACAGCCCGCCCCATGCTGCAGCCGACCAGCCCCGCCATGGCGGGCGCCTGCGCCTGGGCATCATCGACGGCAACCAGAGCGGCAACCTCGACGCCCACAAGCCCATTGGCAGCGGCATCGTGCGTGGCTTTGCGCTGTACAGCAAACTGTGGGAATGGGACGAGCAGATGCAGCCGCGCCTGGCGTTGGCCGAGTTCGCTGAGCCCAATGCCGATGCCAGCAGTTGGACCTTGCGGCTGAAACCGGGGCTGGAATTCCACCACGGCAAGACCATCGACGCCGACGACCTGATCTTTTCCATCCGCCGCCTCACCGACCCGCAGTTGGCCTCGCCCTATGCGGCGCTGCTGCACTGGGTGGACCGCGACAACCTGGTCAAGCTGGATGACCGCACCGTGCGCCTGGGCTTTCGCGAGGGGCGCAGTTACCTGCCACTGGCGGAAACCTGGGTCAACTTCGGCGGCATCGTACCGGTGGACTACCACCCGGTCACCAACCCGGTCGGTGCCGGGCCGTACAAGCTTAAAAGCTTCACCCCGGGCCAGCGCTCGCTGTTCACCCGCTTCGACAACTACTACAAACCTGGCAAGCCCTATGCCGATGAACTGGAGATCATCGACTTCAAAGACCAGACCGGCCGCCTGGCGGCGTTGCGTGCCGGGCAGATCGACATGGCCAACGTCATGTCCACAGAGCACCTGCAGGTGCTGCAGGCCGACCCACGGCTGCGGCTGCTGAAGTCGGTGAGCGGCAACTGGCTGTCGTTCGACATGAACACCGCCAAGGCGCCGTTCGACGACCCGCGAGTGCGGGAGGCATTCCGCCTGCTGGCCGACCGCGAGGAACTGGTGCGCCGTGCGCTGAATGGCCAGGGACGGGTGGCCAACGACCTGTATGCACCGTTCGATCCCACCTTCGACCACAGCATCGGCCCGCGCCCCTACGACCCGCAGCGGGCAGCGCAGTTGCTGCGCGAAGCCGGCCATGAGCAGCTGCAGGTGGAACTGGTGACCACACCAGGGCCGGGGCTGGCTTCGGCCCTGGTATTGGCCGAGCAGGCCCGACGTATCGGCGTCACCCTCAACGTGCGCCAGGTAGACCTGGCCACCTTCCAGGGCCCGCAGCGCGACGACTGGACCTTGAGCACCGGCGGCAGCATCGGTGCGCCGTACCTGGCCAGTGCCATCCACACCGACGCGCCGTTCGCGGTGGCCAACAAGACCCACTTCCACGACCGCGAATTCAGTGAGGCCTTCCTCGCCGCCATGGCCCAGCCGGACCTGGAGCAACGCAAAGCGCTGGTGCACCGCGCGCAACGCATTCAGTACGAGCGCGGCGGCATGCTGATCTGGGGCTTTGCCGACCTGCTCGACAGTGTCAGCACACGCGTGGGTGGCGCACAGGCGGAGCAGTCGCTGTTCAGTACCTGGCGCTTCGAGAGCCTGTGGCTCAGAAGTTGACCTGCAGGCCCTCTACCGCCTGTCCCGGCCCTATCGCCGGCAAGCCAGCTCCCACAGGGATAGCGCAAGCCTTCAAGCCTGCGCAGGCTCTGTGGCAGAAGTAGACCTGCAGGCCCTCTATCGCCTGTCCTGGCCCTATCGCCGGCAAGCCAGCTCCCACAGGGATAGCGCCAGCCTTCAGGCCTGCGCAGGCTCTGTGGGAGAAGTTGACCTGCAGGCCCTCTATCGCCTGTCCTGGCCCTATCGCCGGCAAGCCAGCTCCCACAGGGATAGCGCCAGCCTTCAGGCCTGCGCAGGCTCTGTGGGAGAAGTTGACCTGCAGGCCCTCTATCGCC
>NZ_JBLZWV010000041.1:0-26498 GCF_056098905.1 Pseudomonas sp. TSO6
CGCCCGCCCGCCTCGATCTACGGCGGCCTCGAAGCCAAAGTGCTGGACACCCCGCGCTCGGTCACCCAGATAAACGCCGGGCAACTGGCCAACGACCCGATCCGCAGCTCCGACGACCTGGTCAAGTACGCCCCCGGCATCACCCGCGGCGGTGGTCAGAACGCCGGTATTGCCCCGCAGATGCGCGGGCAGAACACCGAGGTGTTCCAGGATGGCCAGCGCGCCTACGGGGTGCGCCACCCGGCCAACTTCAACGCCTACGAAGGCGCCGACATCGTCGCCGGGCCGTCGTCGGTGACCTACGGTTCGGTCAGCGGCAGTGGCGGCTACGTCAACTACCTGAGCAAGAAGCCTGACTTCAACCGTTTCCGCACCAAGCTCAGCGGCGAAATCGGCAGCTGGATCCCCGATGGCGAATCACGCGATGCTACCAAGTTCAGCATCGACAACACCGGCCCGCTGACGGACAACCTGGCTTACCGGGTGAGCATCACCCGCCAGCGCCAGGAAGACTTCTACGACAACGTCGAGAACAACTTCGACGCCTTCTACGGTGCCCTCGCCTGGCGCAACGACAACCTTCGGGTCGACTGGAACGCCGCCTACGACGACTACTACGACTACAACATCACTCACGGCTGGAACCGCGCCACCCAGGACCTGGTCGACCACGGCAAGTACTACGCCGGCCGCGCCACACCGGTCATCCAGAACGGCAACACCCTGTGGTCACCGGTGCTGTCATCCGGTGCAGCAGACGCCCAGGTACTGGGCTGGGTGCAGCGCGAGCGCAATGCCCAGGGCCAGTACCAGGTGGTCAACGGCAGCTTCCAGGGCGCGTCGCCCAACACCCAGGCCAACCCCGGCAGCCTGCGTGGCTGGGTCTATGACCCATCGCTGGCGGGCAACGGCCTGACCTCCTTATCGTCACAAACCGGCCAGCGCGCGCAGGACGAAAACCGTTCGCGGCGCTTTACCACGCAGCTGCGCGTCGAAGGCGACCTGACCCCGTCGATCACCTTGGCCAACAGCACCTTCTACCAGCACTCCACCGACACCACCGATGCCGTCGGGGCGTTCCAGGTACAGGGCAAGGACGACATCTTCGACAACCGCTTCGAATTCCGCGCCCGTGGCCAATTTCAGCTGGGCGACCTGACCCTGATCGACGACAGCAACACCGGGCTGATCTACCGCCGCGAGCGCAATGAGTCGATCGCCGCCAACAACAGCTTCGGCAGCACCATCAACGCCTATGACCTGACCCTTGACCCGACCTTGAAGAACCCCGCCGACCTGCTCGGCCTGAGCGGCCGCAACCCCGCCGGTGGCAACGCTGCCTGGATCGGCCAACCCGGCGTGCCGCAATTTTCCAACTACTACGGCTGGCTCAACCTGCCCGCCATGTACACGGCCGGGCATGGCCTGTATGCCGAATCGGTGGCGCCCTACACCGCCGACAGCACCTGGACCACCAAGACCCTGTTCAGCCAGCACAACCTGCGCTTGGGCGAACGCGTGGGCCTGAACGTGGGTGCCAGCCGCAGTTGGATCGACGCCCGTATCGAAAACCCCTTTGTGCTACCCGGCGGCAACCCGCGCAAGGACTCGGACAATTACCGGCTATTCTCGGTGCAGGTCAGCCCCTATTTCAAACCCACGGAAAACAGCACGCTGTATTACACCTTCGACCGCTCGCTGGCGGTGAATACCGGTTTCTTCACCAACGGCCTGGGCTGGGGCAGCGGCACGGGGGCCAACCAGCTCAACCCGCTGGCCTTCGAGAGCCTGAGCGTGTTGCATGAGGTCGGGTTGAAAGTGGAGGCTGTGCCCGACCAGCTGTTCTTCACCCTGGCTGCCTACAAACAGGCGCGCGACCAGTCGCCGGACAGCAACAACAACATTGCCCGGCTGATCGTCAAAGGCTGGGAAGCGACCCTGCGCTACCAGGACCTGCACCTGCGCGGCGGCCTCAACCTCAGCCGCATCAGCGCCTACAACGAGTTCACCAGCCAGGCCGGGTTCGCCTCGGCCGGCTTCATCCCCGACAACGGCACCGTGTTCGGCGACAACAACAGCCTCAACCAGCGCCCGTCCGGCAAGTTCGATGCGGTGCAGATCCCCGAATACAACGCCGGCGGGTATGTCGACTACCGCTTCGACTCAGGGTTTGGCGTCGAGCTTTCTGGCTGGTGGACCAGCAGTTGGTACCTGAACCTGAGCAAGACGGTGAAAGTGCCGGACGAATACAACCTCGACCTTGCCGTGTACTACCGCCAGCCGCAGTGGGGCGTGACGGTGCGCATGCTCAACGTCACCGACGAGCTGAATTTCGTCAGTGGCCTGGCTGGCTCCACCAACACCTTCCTGCAACCGATGCCGGGCCGCACGCTGCTGGCCCAGGTCGATTACCAGTTCTGATCATCCTCAACCTGAAAGGCCTCAGCCATGTCCATTGAATTTGTCGGCATGATCTTCCCCCGCCAGTGGTCCGAGACCCGTGGCGTACGCACACCAGACTTCGACCTGCCATTCATCCGTCACCACGCCCGCGCCCATGAGCATGCCGGTTTCGACCGGGTGCTGATCGCCAGCGGCCCGGGCAGCGCCGACAGCCTGCAGATAGCCGCCTATGCTGCCGCGCACACCGAACGCCTGGGTTTCATGATTGCCCACCGCCCGGCTCTGACCGCGCCGACGGTGGCCGCACGGGCATTCGCCACCCTCGACCACACCACCGGCGGCGGGCGCATCCGCCTGCATGCGATCACCGGTATCACCGCCGAGCCGCAGGAGGGGGACAGCCTGCTGGACAAGACCGAGCGCTACCGGCGTGCCGACGAATACCTGGAGATAGTCCGTCGCACCTGGACGGCCGAGGAGCCGTTCGACTTCGAGGGCCGCTACTTCAATATCAAGGGTGCCTTTTCACCGGTGAAGCCGCTGCAGCCGCCGCATATCCCGATTTCCTTCGGAGGCTCGTCCGACATCGCCTACCAGATCGCCGTCAAGCATGCGGATCTGTATGCCCTGTGGGGTGAGCCGCTGAGCGGCGTCGCCGAACAGATCGGCAAACTCAAGGCTGCCGCCAACGCCGCAGGCGTAGCGGCGCCGAGGGTCAGCCTGTCGGTACGGCTGATCCTGGGCGCCACCGAGGAGCAAGCCTGGCAGCGTGCCGAGCAGATCCTCGCGCAGATCAAGGCCAACCCGCAATTTGCGGCCGACAGCCCTTGGCAGAAACGCATCAAGGGCACCGGTTCCGAACGCCTGATGGCCGCCGCCGCCCGTGCCGACCGACATGATCGGGCGTTGTGGATGCCGACGGCGACTGCGGTGGGTGCCTATGGCGATACCACCGCGCTGGTGGGCACACCGGAGACCGTGGCCCAGGCGTTGCTCGATTATGTCGACCTTGGGGTGACCACCTTTCTCAACCGGGGCTATGACCCGCTGTATGACACGGTGGATTACGGGCGCTGGGTGATTCCAGCGGTGCGCGAGGAGGTGCAGCGGCGCCAGGCCCGGTTTGTGGGGTGAAGGTGGGGGGTATGGCTTTGGGGTGCATCTGGATTGCCGGGTGCATGCCTTGGGGTGTTTGCCGCCTGTGAGACCGAGCGCCGCCCGCGCGGCGCATCGCGACGCAAGGCCGCTCCCACATCTGTTTCGGGCCAGTTATACCTGTACCAATGCGCGCGACCGCCTTGTTGGCCCGTCTCGATATTGAGGTGGGCGCCAAGGGGACGCGCGCCCATGTCACAGGAATAATTGGCCCGAAACAGATGTGGGAGCGGCCTTGCGTCGCGATGCGCCGCGCGGGCGGCGCTCGATCTCACAGGCACCGCACAACCCAAGGCATACATCTAGAGGCCAACACGCAACCTGGGCGAATGCTCCACCAGCGTGCGGGTATAAGCATCAACCGGCCGCCCCAGAACCTGATCGGCAATACCCTGCTCCACCACCCGCCCCCGGCGCAACACCAGCACGCGGTCGGCAATCGCCCGCACCACCCCAAGGTCATGGGTGACGAACAACAAGGTCAGCCCCTCCCCCTGCAATCGCTGCAGCAAGGCCAGTATCGATGCCTGCACCGACACATCCAGCGCGGAAGTGATCTCGTCACACACCAGCAGCTTCGGCTCGCAGATCAACGCCCGGGCAATCGCCACACGCTGGCGTTCACCACCGGACAAGCTATGCGGGTACAAACCGGCCACGCGCGCCGGCAGCGACACCCGTTCCAGCACGGCCTCGACCCGCTGACGCGCTTCCCCACCACGTACCCCGAAAAAGTGCGCCAAAGGCGCGCTGAGCGTTTGCCCGATCGTCTGCCTAGGGTTCAAGGCTCGATAGGGGTTCTGGAACACATACTGGATCTGGTGACGCAGCCGGGCATCACGTTCGCGCGCGGCAAAGGCCAAAGGCTCGCCAGCGTAACTGAGTTGCCCCTGAACGTTTTCGCCCAGCCCGGCAATGGCCCTGGCCAGGCTGGTCTTGCCCGAACCCGACTCGCCCACCAGCGCCAGGCACTCTCCTTGGCCCACCCGCAGGGAAACATCGAACAGCACCTGCCGATCGTAAGCGACATCCAGCCCGCAGACCTCCAGCAACACCGCTTTGCCCGGCGCAGCAGCGGCCTCGGCAGCCACCTCACCCATGGGCAGCGGCTCTCGGTGCGGCACCAGGCAGGCCACCCGATGCCAGCCGTCATGCGCCAGCAAAGACGGCTCGATCACTGAACACTCTGCACGACGCCTGCTGCAACGCGGCGCAAACGCACAACCATCCGGGCGCTGCCCCGGTGCCGGTGCATGCCCGGCAATCGCCTGCAACGGCTGGCGGCGGGCGATGTCGGGAATGGCCGCGAGCAAGGCGCGGGTGTAGGGATGCAGCGGTGCGCGGAACAACGCTTCGCGCCCGGCCACTTCCACCAGCCGCCCGGCGTACATCACCATCACCCGGTCGACCAGGTCGCGCACCACCGCCAGGTCATGGGTGACGTACAGCGCCGCCACACCTTGGTCACGGCACAGGCGCTTGAGGGTCTGCAGCACATGGGCCTGGGTGGTAACGTCCAGTGCGGTGGTGGGCTCGTCGAGTACGATCAGCTTTGGCCGCAAGACGAACGCCAACGCCAGCATCACCCGCTGTTGCTGCCCGCCAGACAGTTGATGCGCAAACCGTCGCAGGAAGGCGTCGTCATCGGGCAGCCCCACATCCAGCAGGGTTTGGCCGATGCGCTGGCGCACCACTTCACGCGACAGCGCAGGCTGGTGCGCCAACAGGGTTTCACGCAGCAAGGCCCCCAGGCGCAGCGCAGGGTTCAGCGCCGTGGCCGGGTCCTGGGCCACGTAGCCGACCAGCCCGCCACGGGCCAGGCGCAAGGCCTCACCTTCGAGCTCGAGCAGCGACTGCCCGGCCACCACCACTTGCCCGCCCACAATGCGCGCACCCTGCCGGGCATGGCGCAGCAACGCCGTGGCCAGGGTGGTCTTGCCCGAGCCGGATTCGCCCACCAGGCCAACAATTTCGCCTGCTGCAAGGCTGAACGACACCTCGGCCAGCACATCGACCTGCCCGGCCAGCTCTACCCGCAGGTCGCTGACCTGCAACACTTCACTTGCCACATTCAACAGCGCGCTCATGGCTGCTTCTCCCCAATCCTTGCACTGGCCCGGCCAATCCCTTCGGCCAGTATGTTGGTGCCATAGGCAAACACCCCGATCAGCAATGCAGGTGCCAGCACGGCCCAGGGCTGCACCAGCAGGCCGGCCTGGTTTTCGTTGATCATCAAACCCCAGTCGGCCGCCGGCGGTGCCACCCCATAGCCCAGAAAACTCAAGCCGGACAGCATCCCCACCGCCCAAGTCAGCATGTTGCCGAAGTGCACCAGCAGGGGCGTGAGGATGTTCGGCAGGATTTCATGAAAGAGGATGCGCCAACGCGGGTAACCCATCATCTGCGCCGCCTCGACGTACTCTTGCCCGGCCACCGCCACGGCACTGCCACGGGCCAGACGGACCACCCCCGGGGTAAAGGCGATGGCCACGGTCAGCACGATCAGCCAAGGTGCACGGCCGAGCATGGACACGATCAGCAGCACCAGGATCAGGTCCGGAAACGCTAGCGATACGTCCGCCGCCCAGCTGATCGCCTGGTCCAGGCGCCTGCGCGAGAACCCGGCCAACAGGCCCAGGCTGCCGCCAACCAGCAATGCGAGGGTGGCTGCTGCCACCGACATCCACAGCACCGACAGGCCGCCGCTGAGCAACCGCGAGAGCAGGTCGTGGCCCAGAAAATCGTGCCCCAGCGGTGCCCCGGCAGCCGGGGGGCCGTACACCGGCCCGACCATCGCCGTGGGCGCATGAGGTGCCAGCCAGGGGCCGAAAGCGGCCAGCAGCGCCACCAGCAAGGTGATCACGGCGCCACGCCGCACCTGCGGGTCGGCCAGCCAACGGGATTCAATCATGGGTCGCCTCCTGGGCAGGGGTGCTGCGCGCGCGTCGCCACCAGGGCCGAATGCCGCGCCGGATACGGCGGATCATCCGCACCCGGCGCGCCGTGCGCAGCTTGGGGGTGAGCAATACGGTCAGCAGGTCGGCCAGCAGGTTGATCAGCACCACCGCCAGGGTAATGACCAGCACCACGCCCTGGATCATCGGCAGGTCGCGCATCTGGATCGCCGCGTTCAATGCAGTGCCGATGCCCGGGTAGCTGAAGATCACCTCGGCCAGCAGCGCGCCGCCGACCAGTGTGCGCAGGGTCAGTGCCACGCCCTGGATCGCCGGGGTCAGGGCATTGGGCAACGTGTGCCGCCAGACGATGCGCCGCTCGGGGACACCCCGCAGGCGCGCGGCGATCACATACTCGGACTCCAGCGCCTCGATCATCGAGGCCCGCACCATGCGCGTGAGGTACGGCAGCGCCGTCAGGCTCAGGGCCAGCACCGGCAGCACCAGCGACGGCCACTGCCGCCACAACGGCAACTGCGGGTCGAGGATCGACACCGCCGGCAGCCAGCCCATGCCCGGCATGGAAAACAGCAGCACCAGGCCGATGGCCAGCAAAAAGCCCGGCGTGGCCTTGAGCAGAATCAGCGCCGACAGCCCCCAGCGGTCCAGCCGGCTGTCACGCCGCAGGGCCAGGCTCACCCCCAGCAGCAGGGCCACCGGCACCACCAGCGCCAACACCCCGATCAGCAGGGCCAAGGTATGGCCCAAGCGGCCGAACAGCAGCTGCGCCACCGGTACCTGTGAGTCCAGCGAAATACCTAGGTCCCCGCGCAACGCTGCGCCCAGCCAGCGCAGGTACTGCACCAGAATCGGCTGGTCGAGGCCCAGTTGCCGTTGCAGGGTGAGGATGCTTTCCAGCGGCGCATCCGGGCCGAGGATCACCCGCGCAGGGTCCGAAGGCAGTGCCTGGGTGGCGATGAACACCACCAGGCTGATCACCCAGGCCGTGAGCAGCCCGTAACCGAGGCGGCCGATGAACCAGGCCAGCCAGGCCGGCGTGCGTGGCGTGTGTCGAGGATCAGGCATTGGGGTTCAACCAGAGTTCGTCAAAGCGCCAGGAGGCGAAGGTGGTCTGTTCCGGGGCAAGCCCGCCAACCTTGGCGGACGCCGCATCGAGCACGTCGGAAAAGCCCCAGATCAGCAACCCGCCACGTTCGTGCTGGATGGCCTGGGCTTCGTGGACCAAGGCCGTGCGCCGCACCAGGTCGGGTTGGGCCAGGGCCTGCTGGAACAGTTCGGTAAAGCGCGGATCGTGGAAGTTGCTGCGGTTGTAGATGGCCTGCGGGGCATCGTTGTGCAACGCCGAGGCAAGAAAGCCGCGCGCCGGGGTCGAGCCCGGCGACAGCTGCCATTGCTCGCGTTGCGGGCCGTTGAAGACCGAGCCGTCCACTTGATTGACCTTCACCTGCACCCCGGCCTTCAGGGCCTGCTGGGCAAACACCAGCGCGGCGTTGACGCCAGGCCCTGGCGTGGTGGTCAGTTCCACCCGCAAATCGTCCTGCCCCGCCTGGCGCAGCAGCGAGCGGGCCTGGTCCAGGTCGTATGGGCGCTGGGCAATGGCGTGGTTGTAGGTGGGGTCGTGGGGCGAATACAGGTCGTTGGCCACCCGTCCAAAGCCATTGAGCCCGCGTGCCACCAGTTCCTGGCGGTCGGCCAGCAGGCGAAATGCCTGGCGTACCCGTACGTCCTGGAACGGCGCCTTGGCCAGGTTCAGATTAAAGCCGGTGAACGAGGTGCTCGGTGAGGCATACAGGCGCAGCCGTGGGTCGGCCTTGAGCAACGCGCTGTGCTCGGCCTGCACACCACTGGCCACGTCGATCTGCCCGGCACGCAGCGCTGCGGCCCGCGACACCTGGTCCTTGAATTCGATGATTTCCAGCTCGTCCGCATAGGGGCGGTTAGGCTTGTAGTAGTTTTCAAAACGGGTGTAGAGCGAGCGCTGGCCAGGTATGAAGCTTTTCAGCCGGTATGGCCCCGCGCCCACCGGGTTGGTCACCGGGTGGTAGTCGGTGGGCACGATGCCGCCGAAGCTGATCAGCGTTTCATCCAGCGGGTAGAAGCTTTGCCCCTGCTTGAAACGTATTTCGACAGTGCGCTCGTCCAGCTTGCGCAGGGCCTGCCGATCGATAGCGCCGACCAGCCCGGCGAAGGGCGAGGCCAGTTGCGGGTCGGTCAGGCGCAGGATGGAAAACAGCATGTCGTCGGCGGTGATGCTTTTACCGTGGTGAAACTCCAGCCCAGGCTTCAGGCGGATGGTCCAGGCGCTGGCATCGGCATTCGGCTCGGCGAACTCGGCCAGTGCCAGGCGTGTGCTGACGTCGGCGTTCCATTCCCAGAACTTGGCGTACAGCGCCCAGCCACGGATGATGCCCCCGCCCACCGGCTTGTGCGCATCAAGGTTGCCGGCCTGGTCGCCATCGATAATGCCCACCCGCAAGCGCCCACCGCGCACCGGCGTGCCCGGCAGCGCCGCACTGGCGGCTGCCGGCGCGCCGCTGTCGCAGCCACTGAGCAGCCCGCCGCCGAGCAGCAGGCTGCCGCCAACGGCCAGGCTGTTGCCGAGAAACACCCGGCGCGAAAACAGCTCGCTCATCACCCTCTCCTTACGCCGGTTGCGCCACGCCGGGCTTGCTGACTGCGCCCAGGCGCGGCACCTCGAAGCCATGGTCCAGGTCCAGCAGCGGGAACAGCAGGTCTGCCACCCGGTGCGCCTCATCGATCAGCGGGAAGCCCGACAGGATGAATGCCGACGTGCCCTGGGCCTCGTATTCACGGATGCGCTCGGCGACCTGTTCGGCGCTGCCGACCAGGTAAGTGCCGGCGGCAGGGCCGAGGATGTTGAAGCCGAACAGGCTGGGGCCCAACCAGACGTTGGGGTAGATCTCCAGCTCGCGGGCCGTGGGCAGGCGCCCGGCGCGGATGCTGTCGAGGTTGCGCTGGATGCGCGGGTCGTCGCTGACGTAGCTGTCGAAGGTTTGCCCGGCAGGCAACTGGCGTTCGATGGCCGCGCGCGCGGTGGCCAGCGAGGTGCGCTGCAACAGGCGCTCTGCATGGGCCCAGGCCTCTTCCTCGGTTTCGCGCACGATCACTTGCAGGCGGGTGCCGTAGGTCAGTTCGCGGCCGATCTTCGCCGCCTCGGCTGCCACCCGGCGGAACTTGTCGCCGAGCTTTTGCGGGGTGTCGGCGAAGCTCAGGTAGACATCGAGCAGTTGCACCGAATGGGCCACGCCCGGTGCCGACGTGCCGGCGCCCCACAGCGGGATGCCGGGCTTTTGCCTGGGTGGGTGCCAACCACCCAGCGGGTGATGGGCTGCGGCGGGCGAACGGGGTGACAGCTTGACGTAGCGGCCGTCGTAACCCGCCGTTTCGCCCGCGTAGAAGCTTTGGAAGGCGCGCCAGTATTCCAGGCTGAAGTCGTAGCGTTCGTCGTGCGGGTAATGCACGCCCAATGTGGCCAGGCCGGCGTCATTGCCGTTGACCACGTTGAACAGCAGGCGACCGTTGGAGAACTGGTCGAAGGTGAGCGCCCATTTGGCCAACACCGCTGGCGACAACTCGCCTGGGTGCTGGGCGACCAGAAAGCGCAGGCGCTTGGTGGCGTCGATCAGCGCTGCCGACACGGCCAGGCTTTCGTTGGGGCTGGAGCCGAGCAGCGAACCGTAGTAGCCCAGGCGGTCGGCGGCGATAGCCAGTTGCTTGAGGTGTTCGAAATCGGTGTGCCAGCGGCCTTCGGGCTCCCAGGGATAGGGGCCGTCGGGGGTGGTGAGGTACCAGAGGATTTTTACTGCCATGGGCTGGGTCCTTTTCAGATGAGGTGTTTGAGGGCAGGCCTCTGGGGCTGCTGCGCAGCCCTATCGCGACGCAAGGCCGCTCCCACATTGGTCGGCGTACGCAGGCCCTTGTGGGAGCGGCCTTGTGTCGCGACAGGGGCGCAAAGCGCCCCCAGCGATCGCATCAGTTGCGTCGATCGATGCCTGGCACCAGGCCCAGTTCGGTCGCACGGTCATACAACCCGCTCATCTTCCACTGCTGGGTCAGCACCCCCGGCCCGTAAGGCCGCGACCCGCCCAGGGCATCGGCCAGCAACTGGATCTGCGCCCCCTCCTCCAGCAACAGGATGAACTCCGCCGTGGCCCGCAGCCCCTGCTTGCCCCACACCGTGGAGCCGCCGTTGGCTTCCAGAATGGCCAGGTTGAACGGGTTCTCGGCGATCTTGTCGAGGATGAAGTCCACCTCAGCCTGGCGCCGGTCGATGTATACCGGCAGCTCGCGGGCCAGCTGGTAGCGCTGTACCGGCACGTAATGGAACGGCAAGGTGCGGTGGGTTTGCGCCCAGGCACCCAGGTACGGGCTGTGCACGTGCGACACGGTGGAGACATCGGCGTGGGTCTGGAACAGCTTGGTATAACGCCCAAGGCCGCCTTTGCCCTTGCCGACGATGACGTTGCCGGTAAAGTCGGTGACGGTGGCCTGCAGCGGCTTGCGGTGGTTCCACGGCCCGCCGTAGTTCACCGACACCAGCAGCTCTTCACCCGGCACTCGCTCGATGAAGCCGACCGTGCCATTGGCGGTGATGGTGTTGGTTTCGCGAAATACGCTGAAGGCCGCTTCGGCTTCGGCCACTACCTGGTCGATGAAGGCTTGCAGTTCGGCAGTGACGGGGCGTTCGTTGATCAGTACGGTCATGTTCAATCTCCAGTCAGGTCAGGCGCGGCGCTGGGCCAGCAGTTCATGGGCAGCTTGCAGAGGCCGCGGGTCGACCCAGTCGGCGATGTCGAAATCGGCTTCAAGGAAGCCGTGCAGGTACAGGAAGTCTTTTTGTGTGCCGAGGAAGGCCAGGCGCTGTGCGGACAGGTCCGGCGCCAGCGTGGTGTGGAAGTCACCGCGGTAGGCCTCGGCCACGCCCTGGCTGCCCGCACGGGTTTCTTCTTCGAGAATGCGGTTGAGCGCGTCGCGGTTGCCGGCTGCCCACTCAGCGGCACGCAAGGTCTGGGCAAGGAAGCGCACCACCAGGTCGAAATGGTTGTCGAGCAGGCGTTGATGCACGGTGATCGGCCGCGGGGTGCCGTTGTTGATGCGGTGGCGTGGGTCGGGCAGCAGGTCGAGGTCGACGCCGACCACCAGGCCCAGCCGGCGTGCGGCATCGGCGGCGGCCGCGCCTTTCACGTACACGGCATCGACTTCACCGCGCGCCAGGTATTCCAGCCCCGACCATAGCCGCTGCAAGCCCAGCTCCGGGGTGGCGGCACTGGCCTGGTCGAGCAGGGCCACTTCCACCAGTTGCACGTCATCCAGGTGCAGGCCTGCCGAGGCCAGGGCGCCTTTGTAACCGTGAAGGCTCATGGCCCGGGCAATGCTGCCCGGCCGGCTGTCGCCCCAGGCCGGCAGCGCCAGGCGTTTGCCGTGCAGGTCGGCGGCGCTGCGGATGCCGGAATCCGGGCGGACCAGGATGGTTTGCCATTCCTCGATCCAGGTCAGGCCGATCAGCCGGCTGGGCGAGCCGGCCGCACGCGCCGCCAGCGCCGGCACGTTGCCGCCTTCGCGAAACAGCCCAGGCAGTTGGTGATCGTAGTGGTGATGGCCAAGCTGACGGGCCTCCTGCAGGGTCGAGACAGGCAAGCCATCGGCGGCGAACTCTTGCTCCAGCCAGCCGAGCTTGTAGGCCAGCCCTGAGGCGGTAGGCACCGGGCAGCGGGTGAACCAGATGCGTTCCAGGGCGGAGGGGTCGCCTGCCAAACGTTTTGCTGTGGGGGTTGCGAAGGTCATGGGGGGCTCCTTGGGCGTCGTGCAAGCACCATTGCAGTGTGCGTGCCAACCGCTGGAGGCCTTGATTTACCTGGGATTGGTTGTTTCGCCAGGTGGTTGGGTGCTTGGCTGGGAGCAGGATTGCGGGCGGGGTGCTGCCAGATCAGCAACATGACTGCTGCTGAGGCAGCAAAATGCTGTGGAAGCCGCGCAGGATGCGGTCTGAGGAGGGGTGGCAAAGATATTGCTCAGGAGGTTGGGACCGCAGCCTCTGTGGGAGCGGGCAAGCCCGCGAAACAGGCGCACTGGCCCTTCAGACAATTCGAGACCCCTCCATGAGTGCCATAGAACCTTCCCCTGCCCGCCGCCTCACCAGCGAAACGGAAGCCATCGAAACCGCCCGCCAGGTCGCCGCGCAAATCGCCGAACTGGCCGCCGACCCGCGCAACAACGGCCAGCTCCCCCACCGCCAGGCCGAGCTGTTGTCCAGCAGCGGCCTGACCGCCATCGCTGTGCCCGCCCAGTTCGGCGGCCTCGGTGCCTCGGTGCAGACCGTGGTCGAAACCGTGCGCCTGGTCTCCACTGCCGACGGCGGTGTCGGCCAGTTGCTGCAAATTCACAACGTGATGCTGCGCGGCATTTTTACCGGCTACCCCGATGAAGTACGCGACCGGCTGATTGCCGACGTGCTCGCCGGCAAGCGCTTCGGCAACGCCCTGGCCGAAGTCGGCGGCAAGAACAAATTCGCGCTCAAGACCCGCGTCGAGCGCCGCGCCGATGGCCAGTGGGTACTCAACGGCAGCAAGTTCTACTCCACAGGCTCCTACCTGGCCGAGTGGATCTCGCTGACCGCCGCCAGCGAAGACGGCGGCGTCGGCGTGCTGCTGCACCGCGATACCCCCGGGCTGACCCTGATCGATGACTGGCAAGCCTTCGGCCAGCAGAACTCGGTAAGCGGTACGGTGAACTTCGACAACATCGTGCTCGACGAGCGCTACCTGACCCGCCGCAGCGGGCCGATGAAGCGCACTGGCCTGACCTTCCCGCAGATCCTCCACGCCGCCATCGACACCGGCATCGCCGCTGGCGCCTTGCAGGCCGCTGTCGAGTACCTGCGCGAGCATGCCCGGGCCTGGGTGGAGAGCGGCGTCGAGCTCGCCAGTGACGAGCCGCATGTCATTCGCCAGATCGGTGAGTATGCCGTGGCACTGCGCGGCGCCGAGTCGGTGCTGCGCGAAGCGGCGCGGGTGTTCGACGAACACGAGCGCGACCCGGAGAACAAGGCGTTGCAGGATGAGCTGATCTTGTCGGTAGCTACCGCCCGTGCGCATTCCGATGCTGCATCACTGAAGATTTCCAGTGACTTGTTCTCGTTGCTGGGGGCCAGCGCTTCGCTGAGCAAGTGGAACCTCGACCGCTTCTGGCGCAATGCCCGGGTGCACACCACCCACGACCCGATCCGCTGGCGGCTGCACAACGTGGGCAACTACTACCTGAACGGGGCAGACCCGGGGGAGTACACGGCGGTGCTCAATGCCAAGGAGAGCCAGGGCGCTACCCGCCGTTGAATCCATTTGGGGCCGGGGGGCGCGTCGCGCCCCATTCGCGGCACAAGGCCGCCCCTACAAGGGCGGCGTCGCATTCTGATCGAGCATCAACATGAACCACCCGCTTCTTCGGGCATTGGCCATCTACCGCGAAATGCCTTGGCGCTTTGCTCTGGTCGCTGCCTTGTACATTGCCGGCAACCTCGGCCTTGCCTGGCAGCAGTGGCTGATCGGCCATGCGGTCGATGATGTCAGCGCCGGCCGCGCCGTGCTGCGCCTGGCCGACGGCAGCCTGGACGCCAGCGTGGCCTGGCACTGGTTGTGGCTGCTGCTGGCCATCGCCCTGGGCCGCGGCCTGCTGCAATACGCCGCCGCCGTGCTGTCGCTGGTGCTCAGCCAGGCCCTGCTCACGCGCCTGCGGGAACGCATCCTCAGCCAGGTGCAGCGCTTGCATCTGGGCTATCACTGGCAGCACGGCATGGGCGAATTGGTCACCCGCACCACCCGCGATGCCGACAAAGTGCGCGACGCGCTGATCACTTTCTGGCGGCAGATCATCGAAACCCCGCTGGTGGTGATCGTCGCGGTGGGCCTGCTGAGTTGGTACGACCCGCTGCTGGGGCTGGTACCACTGCTGCTGACCGGCGCCGGGCTATGGCTGTTCGTGGTGCAGACCGATCGCCTGGTCACCCTCGACCGTGCCGTGGGCGCCGCCTATGACCAGGTCAGCCAGGACCTGGCCGAAGGCATCGGTGGCGTGCGGGTAATCAAGGCGTTTGGCCTGGAACAGCAGCGCATTGCCCGCTTCGCCCGACAGGTCGAGGTGTTCGCCGGCCATGCCCGCGCCGCCCTGGCCTACGCCAGTTCCCGCATTCCGCTGCCGCAGGCGGTGGTGGCGCTGGGGCATGTGTGGATCCTGGTGTACGGCGCCCATCGCGTGGCGGCCGGCGCGCTGGGCATCGGTGAGCTGGTCACTTCGCTGCTGGTGGCCACCACGCTGGTGTTCCGCATCGAAGGCATTGGCCGGGTGATGCAGACTTTCGCCGATGCCCGCGCCAGTGCCGAACGCATCTGGCAGCTGCTGGACGAACACCCGGCCATCGTCGGCGGCCATGCCACCCTGCCCGAAGGGCCGTTGGGGCTGAAGCTGAACCAGGTGCAAGTCCGTGCAGCAGAAGCTGGCCGGCCTATCCTGCAAGATTGCTCGCTGACCCTGCTGCCCGGTGAGGTGGTGGCGCTGGTCGGCGCCACAGGCACGGGTAAAAGCCTGCTGGCCAGCCTGCTGCCACGTTTGGCCGATGTACAGCACGGCAGCGTCCAGGTCGGCAGCGATACTGCAGGTTGGCACGACGTGCGTGACCTCGACCTGGCCGACCTGCGCCGCCGCGTGCAAGTGCTGCCCCAGGAGAGCTTTCTGTTCTCCGACAGCCTGGCGGCCAACCTGCGCCTGGCGGCAGCGCAAGCCAGCGACGCCCAGTTGCGTGAAGGTATGCGCCTGGCCGCCGCTGAGGACGTGCTGGAACGCCTGCCCCACGGCCTCGACACGCCGCTGGGCGACCGCGGCGTGACCCTGTCCGGCGGCCAGCGCCAGCGCCTGTGCCTGGCCCGCGCGCTGCTCGGCGCGCCGGACATCCTCTGCCTCGACGACGCCACCAGCGCCCTGGATGCCCTGGGCGAACGCCAGGTGCTGCACAACATCCGCCGCCTGCACAGCGCCAGCGGCCAAGGCCCGACCTTGCTGCTGATCACCAGTCGCCTCTCCACCCTGCTGCTGGCCGACCGCGTGCTGATGCTGGAAAACGGCCGCATCACTGCCAACGGCAGCCATGCCGAGCTGTGCACGAACAACGCCCATTACCGCGACTTGCTGGGGATCGACCATGACTGATGCGCAGCACACCCCCGCCAGCGATATCGACATCGAACAACGCCTGGCCCGCCAGGCGCTGGACCGGGGCATGTTCCACCGTTTGCTGCCGCTGTTGCAGCCCATTCGCGGGCAGATCCTTGCCGTGATCGGCATCGAGCTGCTGCTGGTATTTACCGTGTTCCTGCGCCCGTGGTTCGTGCGGGAGCTGCTGGACAAGGGCCTGGTGCCCAGCGCCGACCACTGGCTGCTCGACGAGCGCCTGGTGCTGTGGCTGGGCCTGGGGCTGGCCGCGAGCTGGCTGGGGCGCTTTCTGCTGGCCGGGGTGTCGCAGTTCATTGCCGGGCGCGCAGCGATCGGCGTGCTCAACGCCTTACGGGTGAAAGTGTTCGCCCATGTGCAGGCGCTGTCGGTGAGCTACTTCGACCAGACCCGTGCCGGGCGCATCATTTCCCGTGCCGACCGGGACGTGGATGCGCTGGAGCCCTTGCTGGTGCAGGGCCCGCCCGAGCTGCTCGGCGCCTTGCTGCGCTGCGGCCTGGCAGCGGTAATGCTGTGGCGCATCGACCCCAGCTTCTTCTACAGCCTGGCTGCCACGGTACCGCTGCTGGTCGTGGCCACCTGGCGCTTCAAACGGGTTTCGCAGCGCAATTGGGCCAAGGTGGCCGAGCAGCGCAGCCGCTTCACCGCACACCTGGTGGAAAGTGTGAGCGGAGTGCGGCTGATCCAACAGTGCGGGCAAGAGCAGACCAACCAGGCACGTTACCGACGCCTGCTGGAAGACTTCAACAAGGCGCTGATCCGCGGCAGCCTGCGCGCCGGCTGGTTCGCCCCGTTTACCGCATTGCTCAGCACCGCCGGCATGGCCGTACTGTTGCTGGTGGGTGCTCATGGCCTGGCCGAGGGCAAGGTCAGCGTGGGCCAGGTGGCCGAGAGCCTGTTCTACGTGTTCCTGTTCCTTGGGCCGCTGCAAGAGCTGTCAGACCTGTTCGAGCGCTACGCCACCGGCAGCGCTTCAGCCCAGCGCATTTTCCTGCTGCTCGACACCCGCCCACAAGTGCTCGACCCGCCAGCGCCACACGCCCTGACCCGCGCGCGCGGCCAGGTGGACTTCGACGCGGTCGGCTTTGCCTATACCCCTAACAGCTCGCGCCCGGTGATCGACGGGCTCGACCTGCACATCCGCGCCGGTGAAGTGCTGGCCATCGTCGGCCCCTCCGGGCATGGCAAGAGCACCCTGGTGCAGTTACTGACGCGCTTCTACGAAGTGCAGCACGGCGCCGTGAAGCTGGACGGCATCGACCTGCGTGCGCTGGCCCAGCATGACTTGCGGCGCAACGTGGGCGTGGTGCTGCAGGACAACGTGCTGTTCAGCGGCAGCATCCTCGACAACCTGCGCCTGGCCGCGCCATCTGCCGACGATGCACAACTGGTGGCCGCAGCCCGTGAGCTGGGTGCCGACGAGGTGCTGGAGCGCCTGCCGCAGCGCTACGAAACCGAAGTCGGCCCGCTGGGCGCGCACCTGAGCCATGGCCAGCGCCAGCTGGTGTGCCTGGTGCGGGCCTACCTGGCCGACCCGGCGGTGCTGGTGCTGGACGAAGCCACCTCGGCAGTGGACGTGCACACCGAGCGACGTATCCAGCGCGCGCTGCGCAGGCTGTGCCAGGGGCGCACGGCCATCATCATCGCCCACCGCCTGGCGACCATTCGCGATGCCGACCGGATTGCCGTGATCCGGCACGGAAAGGTGGTGGAGCAAGGGCCGCATACCGAGTTGATCGGTCGTAGTGGGGCGTATGCGGCGCTGTACCAAGCGTATCTGCGCAGCGCCGGGGAGGTGATGTCGCAGGCGTAGGGCTTGGGGGTTGCAGCGCCTGGACGATCGAGCGCCGCCCGCGCGGCGCATCGCGAGCTGCGCTCGCTCCTACGTTTGTTTCGGGCCAATTATTCCTGCGAGATCTGCGCGCGAACGCCTTGGGGCATGGCTCGATATCGCGGCGTACAAACAGGGCGGTCGCGCGCGCCTGCAACAGGATTGAATGGCCCGAAACAAACGCAGGAGCGAGCGCAGCTCGCGATGCGCCGCGCGGGCGGCGCTCGATCGCTCAAGCACCCCATCAGTCCCGCCCTACACCCGGCAGCCCCGATGCTGCTACCCCAGCATCCATTGCTGCCGCACTGCTGCCACAGCAGCAGCCCTCTCCCCGTCTACTCCTCAAACCCCCGCCCTACAGGCCACGCGCCACGCATGGCACAGCCGTTGCACCACCGTCCCCATCCGCACAACCTCCCCCTTCAGGAGCCCCCATGACCACCGAATTCTTCTGGCGCCTGCCCTTGGGCACCGATGGCCCACAGCTGTCCACCGACCGCCACAACCGCGGCAACCCCGCGCACCGCCCCGGCAACATCGCCCCCGGCCGCCTGCCCGATGGCCAGGCCGATGATTTCACCTACATCGACTACATCGCCCAAGTGGCCAAGGCCGCCGAGCTGGCCGGGTTCGAAGGTGCGTTGCTGCCCACCGGCCCGGAGCCGTGGATAGCCGCCGCCGCGCTGGCCCGCGAAACCCGGCGCATCCGCTTCCTGATCGCCTTCCAGGCCACCTGGACCCTGCCCGCCTACGCCGCCCAGCAGGCGGCAATCCTGCAGAACCTCAGCGGTGGCCGGCTGGACTGGAACATCATCACCGGCGGCAACCCGACCAGCCAACGGGCCAATGGCGACTTCCTGGAGCATGACTTGCGCTACAAGCGCACCGGCGAATTCCTCGACGTGATCCAGGGCCTTTGGACACAGGAAAAGTTCTCCTACGAAGGCGATATCTACCGCCTGGAGAACGGCAGCCTGCCGCCGGGCCTGCAACACGAACGCAAACCGGGCGTGTACTTCTCCGGGTTTTCCGATGCCGCACTGGACGTGGCCGCGCGCCACGCCGATGTGTACCTGAATTGGGCCGAGCCCATCGATAAGCTCAAGCCGCATATCGAACGCGTGCGCGAGTTGGCCGACAAGCAGGGCCGCACCGTGCGTTTCGGCCTGCGTGTCGACCTGTTCGCCCGCGAGACCGAAGAACAAGCCTGGCGCGAGCTGCGCCAGCAGTTCGAGCGCCTGGAAGGCAAGGCCAGCGCCAGCGCCAAGGGCTTTGTGACCGGCTCGGACTCTGTCGGCGGTGCACGCCAGGCGGCCTATCACCAAGGCTTGCAGGGCTTCGACGAACTGATCCTGGCGCGCAACCTGTGGGCCGGCTTCGCCAAGGCCAAGCCCGGCCCCACCGTGGGCCTGGTGGGCAGCCATCAAAATATCGCCGAACGCCTGGCTGAATACCGCGATGCCGGTTTCAGCACTTTCATTCTCGCCGCCAACCCACACCTGGAAGAGGCCTTGCGCATCGGCCAGGAAGTGTTGCCACTGGTGCAGCAGGCCGCCACCACCACACCGTTGCAGGCCAGTGCCTGAACCCGACCGGAGCTGAACATGAGCCAACCCCTCGATACCTTGTGGTACACCCGCTGTCCGGTGCCCACCGGCCTGGGCATTGCCGTGCAGCAAGGCTGGCTGCAGGAAGACCTGGCCGGCCTCGGCACCCGGGTACAGTCCCTGCGCGAGGCCGACCAGCAGGCAGTGCGCGAATCGCACTTCGACCACAGCCTGCTCAATTCGGTACGCCACGGCGGTAGCATCCCGGCCATCTGGGCCCGCGCCCAGGGTCGCGACACCCGCGTGATCGGCCTGTCGTGGGCCGATGAAGCGCAGTTGATCCTGACCCGGCCAGACAGCGGCATCCACACCGTAAAAGACCTCAAGGGCCGCCGCTTCGGCCTGCCCGACTGGGCCGCCGCACAGATCGATTTCACCCGCGCGCAAGCCCTGCGCGGGCTGGAAAACGCCCTCAAGCTGGCAGGCTTGCAAGTGGGCGACGTGGACCTGGTCAACTACCGCTACGACGGCACATTCAGCGACCGCCCGGTGCGCAACGTGGCCGGCACGCCGGTGTCCAGCACCCAGAGCGAAGGCCGCAACCTGGAGCTGGCCGGCCTGCTGCGCGGCGAGGTCGATGCAATCTTCCTCAAGGGCGCCAGCGCCGTGCAACTGGCCCACGCCTTTGCCCTGCACACGGTGATCGACACCGGCAGCCACCCCGACCCGCTGATCCGCAGCAACAATGGCACGCCACGCACCCTGGCGGTAGACAGCCACCTGCTGGCGCAGCACCCGCAAGTGGTGCGCACCCTACTCGGCTCGGTGCTGCGCGCCGAACGCTGGGCCCACCAACACCCCGACGAAACCCGCCGCTACCTGGCGCGGGAAACCAACAGCAGCGAGTACTGGGTGCAAGTGGCTTACGGCGCTGACGCCCACCTGCGCCTGAGCACGCGCCTGGACGAGCAGGCCATCGATGCCTTGCAGGACTTTGTCGAGTTTCTCAAGCGCTGGCGCTTCATCCCGGCGCGCTTCGAGGTGCGCGACTGGATTACTCGCCAACCACTGGACCAACTGCTGGCCCCCCTCCAAATGGACAGGAAACCCGTTACCCCATGACCAAGCCCCTGGAAACGCTCTGGTACACCCACAGCCCCGTGCCCACCGGCCTCGGCATCGCCGTGCAGTCGGGGCGCCTGGCCGAGGCCTTTACGCCGTTTGGCACCAATATCCAGTCGCTGCGCGAATCCAGCGAACGCGAGGTGCGCGAAGCCCACTACGACCATCACCTGCAGAACTCGGTGCGCCACGGCGGTAACATCCCGGCAATCTGGGCCTACGCCAGCGGCGTCGAGACCCGCGTGCTGGGGCTGTCGTGGAGTGATGAGGTGCAGTTGATCCTCACCACCGAAGAAAGCGGCGTACGCAGCATTCGCGACCTGAAGAACCGCCGTTTCGGCATACCCAAGTGGGCCAACGTACAGATCGACTTCACCCGTGCCCAGGCCCTGCGCGGGCTGGAAAACGCCCTGAAGCTCGAAGGCCTGGCGGTGGCCGATGTGGAGCTGGTCGACTACCCCTACGGCGGCACCTACAGCGACGATGCCAAGCAGCACCTATACGGCGCCGAAGTGAGCCTGGACACCAGCCGCTTCAGCCGCCGCAACAATGAGCTGATCGGCCTGCTGCGGGGCGACATCGACGCCATCTTCCTGAAGGGTGCGCATGCGGTGCACCTGGCCCATGAGTTCGGCCTGCGCGTGGTGGTCGACACCGGCAGCCACCCGGACCCGTTGATCCGCAGTAACAACGGCACCCCGCGCACGCTGACCGTGGACCGGCACTTGCTGGAAAACCACTTCGATGCCAGCCGCACGCTGGTCGACACCGTGCTACGCACCGAGCAATGGGCCTGGGCCAACCCGGAAGAGACCCGGCGCTTTCTGGCGCGCGAACTGAACACCAGCGAGTACTGGGTGGCGGCCGCCTATGGCGACGATGCGCACCGGCGCTTGCGTACTACCCTGGACAGCCGCTCGATCGAGGCGCTGCAGGACTTTACCGAGTTCCTGTTCAGGTGGGGGTTCATTCCACGGCGTTTCGATGTGCGCGAGTGGATTGATTTTCGTGTGCTTGAAAGCGTGATCGGGTCGACTTCGCGGTTGGCGGTTTGAGATTTTTGGGGCCGCTTTGCGGCCCATCGCGACGCAAGGCCGCTCCTACAGGGGCCTGACTTACGCTGATCAAATGTAGGAGCGGCCTTGTGCCGCGAAAGGGCCGCAAAGCGGCCCCAACAATCTCAGCCCCGCCACTGCTGCCCCAGCAGCACCCGCCCAGCACCCCACTGCTGCCCAATCTGCAACACCCTCTCAAAACCCAAATAAAATCTCTAAATTTCAATGACTTAACAACATGGCACAGTCCCTGCTCTAGCTCTCCCCAACAACGCTTTACATACGGGGAGATCCACCATGCACCAGCTCAATCCACTCGCCCGCCAGATCAGCCTCGCGCTGCTGCTGGCCGGTACCGGCAGCCAGGCCATCGCCGCCAACGAAGACACTAAAAACGAACCGGCCCTGGAAACCGTCACCGTCACCGCCCAACACCGCGAACAGACCTTGCAGGAAGTACCGGTAGCCGTATCGGCCATCAAAGGCACCAGCATCACCGCCGATGGCGTGCGCTCGATGGGCGACATCACCACCTTCGTGCCCAACGCCTCGGCCAAGAACCCCGACGGCGACGGCCGCCCGCGTTGGTATATCCGCGGCCTGGGCACCGGCGACACCGGCGCGGCTACGGTCTTCCCGGTGGGCATCTACGCCGATGACGTCTACCTCAACGCCCCCATTGCCGGCGGCGGGCCGCTGTTCGACCTGGAGCGCATCGAAATACTGCGTGGGCCACAGGGCACCCTGTATGGCAAGAACACCACTGCCGGTGCAGTGAACGTGATCTCGAAGAAGCCCACCTTCGACACCGACGGTTATGGCACCGTCGGCTTTGGCAGCAAGAACGAACGCATCGTCACCGGCGCCATCGGCGGCGCGCTGGTGGACGAAAAGCTGGCCGGGCGAGTGGCGCTGTATTCCGAGGAGCGTGACGGCTTCCAGAACAACGACTTCGACGGCAACACCTATGGCGATGTGAACAAGAAAGCCATCCGCCTGCAGTTCCTGGCCCAGCTCAACCCCGACCTGGACGCCCTGCTCAAGGTGCACAGCCGCCAGTTCAAGGGCGACGGCAGCAATGGTTCGCTGCCCGTGGGCCGCTACTACAACGTCGGCTACGAACGCCCGCATGGCCGCGACATCTCGCTGAACGTCAACGAAGACTACCGCCTGGACCACGACGGCGCCTCGCTGACGTTCAACTACTACCTGGGCGACTACACGCTGACCTCGATCAGCGCCTACGACTACATCCGCAACCGCTCCACCAGCGACGCCGACTACACCCCCTACGAGGTCAACGGCGCGTCGATCACCGACAACAGCTACCGCCAATGGTCGCAAGAGTTTCGCCTGGCCTCGCCGGAAGACCGCCCGCTGCACTGGCTGCTGGGTGCGCACTACTTCCACGAAGACCTCGACAGCTCGGCACAGCGGGTAGTAACCCCTGGGCCGACGCCCAACGGTACCGGCTCGAACCAGGTGGGCACCACGGCGTTCCGCGACATGGGCTTCGATCACCGCACCGACAGCTACGCGCTGTTCGGCAACCTGACCTACGACTTCACCGATGATTTCAGCGTCACCGGCGGCCTGCGCTGGACCCAGGAGAAAAAGGACATCGACCTGGATTTGGTGCAATTGACCCGCGCCACCGCCAACGGCCCGCTGATCCCGCTGGGTGGCGTGGGCACCAACGGCAATCGCCAGGAAGACAAGACCTGGGAAGCCTGGACCTACGACCTCACGCCCGAGTACCGCATCAACGACAACCTGCGGGTGTTCTTCCGCTACGCCCACGGCTTCCGCTCGGGCGGCTTCAACACCGGGCTGTCGACCAGCCTGGCGCAGCTGACCACGGTCGACCCGGAAGAGCTGGATGCCTACGAGCTGGGGCTGAAGTCGGAGTGGTTCGACCGCCGCCTGACCGTCAACGCCAACCTCTTCTACTACGACTACTCCGACATCCAGGTGAACCTGCTGACGGTGAACAACGGCGTGCTCACCACCGCACTGACCAACGGCGCCAAGGGCAAGGTCAAGGGTGCGGAGCTGGAGATCGAAGGCCAGCCGACCGAGCGCCTGCACCTGCGCGCGGCGGTGTCGTTCCTTGACACCGAATACACCGACTTCAAGAACACCAACCCCACCACTGGCGCGGTAACCGGCGATTACAGCGGCAACAGCTTCGTGCGTTCGCCGCGCAACGTGGTGTCGCTTGGAGCCGACTACACCATTCCTTTGGAAGTGGGCGGCAAGCTGGTGGCAGGGGGCGATGTGAGCTTCCGTGACAAGGAGTGCTTCCTGGCCGACCGCCAGAGCAGTGCCGACGAAACCCTCAGCCAGCCGCACTACACGTTGGCCAACGCCCGCCTGAGCTGGTTCAGCCACGACGACAAGCTGAGCGTGACCGGTTTCGTCAACAACCTCACCGACCGCCGCTACCAGGTGCACGGCCGGCCCAACGGTACCGCCGGGCAGTACGTGATCACCTACGGCGACCCGCGCACCGTCGGGCTCAGCGTTACCAGCCGGTTCTAGGTTGCCCTTTCGGGCCTATCGCCGGCAAGCCAGCTCCCACAGGTACAACACAGGGCCTGAAACTTGTGGGGAGCTGTGGGAGCTGGCTTGCCGGCGATAGGGCCAGCACTGCCAATACATCATTCAGCAGGAACACCCCATGCCCCACCACACTCCCTTGGCCAGCGCCATCGCTTTGGCCATCGCCGGCCTCGCCGCGCCCGCATTCGCTGCCGAACCCGCCGACCGCCTCGACACCGTGGTCGTGGTCGGCACCCACCGCAGCGACGTCACCGCCCTGCAAAGCGCCGCCCCGGTCGATGTGCTGAGCGGTGAAAAACTCCAGGAAACCGGCGCCAGCGACCTGTCCGCAGCACTCACCGCGCTTTCGCCCTCGTTCAGCTTCCCGCAGTCGCCCCAGGGCGCCTTTGCCGGTTCCATCGCACAGGGCGCCTCGCTGCGCGGCCTGGCTTCGGACCAGGTGCTGGTGCTGGTCAACGGCAAGCGCCGCCACACCAGTGCCAACGTCACCCGCCAGGGCCTGGTCAACGCCCGTGGCGCGGCAGCCGTGGACCTTAGCCTGATCCCGCTGTCGGCCATCGAACGGGTGGAAATCCTGCGCGACGGCGCGGCCGCCCAGTACGGCTCGGACGCCATTGCCGGGGTGATCAACATCGTGCTCAAGGAGCGTGACGAGGGTGGGAACGCCGGCTACCGCTTCGGCGGCTACAAGAAAGGCGACGGCCTGCAGCGCAAGCTCAGCGGCTGGAAGGGCTTTGCCTTGCCCAACGACGGCTTCCTGACCCTGGCCTTCGACGCCGGCAGCCAGGACCCCGCCAGCGACACCCGCGACGACAACCGCATCTTCTACCCCGGCTCCACCAGCATCGACACCGCGCGCGAGCAGAACAACCGCTACCGCAACTGGCGCTGGGGTTCGGGCAATGTCTCGGACCAGTACAACTTCACCGCCAACGCCGAAATGGGTTTGAGCGAGGGGCTGAGCGCCTATGGTTTCGCCACCTATGCGCACAAGAACACGGATGCCGAGAACTTCTTCGACCCGTCCACCACATTGCGCAACAACTACGGCAGCGTAGCCCTGGCGCGCTACCCGGACGGCCGCCTGCCGGTCACCCGCTACGGCCTGGAAGACTTTGCCGTCACCGGTGGCCTGCGCTTCGAGGATCAGGCCCTGGGCAAGTTCGACCTGGCGCTGAACTACGGCAATAACCGTGTCGATTCCACCGACCGCGACGCCATCAACCCCAGCTGGGGCAGCGCCAGCCCGTCGACCATCTACACCGGCCGCCGCGAAGCCGACCAGACCAACCTGACCCTGGACTGGACCCGCGACTTTGCCAACGACTGGCTGTTCAAGCCGCTGACCGTTTCCGCCGGGCTGGCCTGGCGCCAGGAAAACGACGACCTCAGCCAAGGCGACGCCGCCGGCTGGTCAAACGGGCCGCTGTTCAACACCATCGACCCTATCACCGGCAGGCGCATACCCGGTTACTACTCGGGCATCACCCAGGTCGACGCCGTGTCGCTGGACCGCCGCGTGATCGGTGCCTACTTCGATGTCGAAGCCCAGCTGACCGAAAAATTCCAGGCGGGCGTGGCGGTGCGCAGCGAGCATTATTCAGACTTTGGCGATACCACCAACGGCAAGCTGTCGCTGCGCTACGACTTCACCCCGCAGATTGCCGCGCGCGCCAGCGCCAGTACCGGCTACCGTGCGCCTTCGCTGGTGCAGAGCGGGCTGTCGTCGTTCAGTGTGCAGGTGGTGGAACAGCCGCCGGGCAGTGGCAACTGGGTCGAGGTGCAGCAGCGCACCCTGCGTGCCGACAGCCCGGAAGCGGCCCTGCTTGGCGGCAAGGCGCTGAAACCTGAAGAATCGACCAACTTCTCCGTGGGCCTGGTCTGGCGGCCATTGCCCAACGCCTCGGTCACACTCGACGCCTACCGTATCGACATCGACAACCGCATCACCCTGTCCGACCAATTGCCTGTATCGGTGGTGGGGCCGATCTTCGCCGGTACCCCTTACGCCAACATCCAGAGCGCGGCGTTCTACACCAACATTGCCGACACACGCACCGACGGCTTCGAGCTGGCCGGGCATTACCAGCTGGATGTGGGCCGTTGGGGCCGCGTCGACTTCAACGGCGGCTACGCGCGCAACAACACCCGTATAACCGGGCTGGATGATGTGGGCGGCATCCCCGGCAACCAGATCATCGGCCGCAACACCCAGGGGCTGATCGAGGATGGCACCCCCGAAGACAAGCTGACCCTCAGTGCCAACTGGCTGTATGACGGCTGGAGCGTCACCGTCGCCCAGCGCCGTTACGGTGAATGGAAGAACCGCAACGCTGCCAACCCCACGCTGGACCAGACCTTCAGCCCGCAGTGGGTGACCGACCTGGACGTGTCGTACCGCTTCGACCTGGGCCTGACCTTGTCGGCGGGCGCGATCAACCTGTTCGACAGCCACCCGGACAAAGCGAAGGGTGCGCAGCTGTACGGCGTGCCCAAGTACTCCATCACCAGCCCGGAAGGCGCGCAGGGGGCGTTCTACTACACCAGTGTGAGTTACGACTTCTAAGCTGAAAGCGCACTTTGTCCGGCATTCACGGCCCGTGTAGGAGCGGCCTTGCGTCGCGATGGGCTGCGAAGCGGCCCCACAGTTTCAGCTTCGCCGCTGGAA